>CAMXAZ010000006.1 GCA_947179295.1 uncultured Muribaculaceae bacterium | reverse complement strand
GTATTAAACCGAACAATAGCAGAAATAAGAACTACAATCTTTCCCATAATCACTAATAAGTCAAATTTTTAGCGTTAAAAAAAATAAAAGCTATTGACAATCCTTAACACGTTCGGTGTAATGCTTACAACCTTTCTGAAATAGCATCAAAGCACGTTGCTCAGGGGGAGGCAATTCGGACTGGTGCTTCTCGACAGCCAGGGCGAAGCGATCAGAGACACGTTTGCGGGCATGTAGCTGAGTCAGTATAAAGGGGACGTCGGGTAGGGAAGAGGCCAATAACTCATAATTAGACAATAGACGGGTATAGACTTGCATCCAATCAATAAAGCGGGGAACTTCACGGTAATTTATACGCCAATACTCATCACCAATATAGTAATGATACAATAAGGGATCATAAGTATCTGAGATTTTCTGGAACTCCATGAAGTGCGATCGCAGAAGATCATCACAAAGCAACTCTCCATCGATTTTATTATAATTGCCTGACAATGTGAGTTTTTTCAAGTCTTCCTGAAGAAGCGACAAAGGAATATATTCACGATGATTAAACAGAGTCTCAGAAGCCATTTTTACAATAAGCAGATCCTTTTTAAATTGTATATAGGCATCACGGACAGACTTGGAGATATATTTTGAGAGCGGTGGGAGTATCTTATCACGGACATAAGCGGGTAGAGTGACCTCATAGCATTTATCTTCAACCGGGAGCAGGATAGTAGGAAATCGGGGAGTCGAGCAAAGTTCAAGAAATGATTCATCTTTACAGATCTGAGATCCTAAACCTCCATCACGGCGGGAAGCAGTCCAAAAATTAGGGTTACGACCTCGACACTCATCCATGAAAGCATCTTTTCCAACATATTTAGAAACATAACGAAAGGCACGGCCATGAACACGCTCACAGCGAACAAAGCCTTTAGACCATGACTTTTCAAGAATAGAGAAGAAAGTAGCATCATCAAAACAATCTTTGATCCAATCAAGACCATATAAGATACCATGATAGTGAGCACGACCACGTAAGGAGCCATATTCAGAGAACATGACGTGGCGAAAGTAGGTAGAATAACCGGCACGGCCGAGATACAAGTGAAGACGATTGAGGAAACGTTTTACATCAGTCTTGGAGACACCATCAGCAGGGAGATGTTCGTTATCATAAGTAAGTGTAATAAACACCGGGGAACAGTTGTGGGACATCTGCTCAAGCAGCATCCGGACACGAATGGCGGATTGTTTAGACTCCATGCACTCAACACACTTATTACAAGGGACGGGCATGAAAATTTTTGTTATACATCCATCCGGATCAATCGCAATATATCTGTCAAGAGTGTCGGGACCCAAGTTAAGAGTAGAAAAAGGAGGCAAATTGACAGGATAATAAGAACCATCACCCATATGGCGTTGAGTAAGAATTCTTCCATTAAGCGAAATAGCTTGAAATTCATGTCTATGTTGTGAATAAGCGGGGTTAAGAATAATAGTGGGGTTTAAACACATAACGTAATATTTTCGATTTTATTACTATCTCCAGAGAAGTAATCAAGAGGCGTTAAAGGAGTAAATTTTTCCGTCAAGTGACACGGTGTGTCATTGACTGCGTTAGAGTCAAGCAAAGGGAGCCAAGGCTTTCGCCTTGGCTATCCAATTACCTGAAACCAATCTTCGGCGGTTTACCATTGCCACGTAAAAGCACATAAGTCAAAGCAACCTGACCTAATGCACCAATAATATCAGTAGCATTACCAACAGCGCCATTTTTTAAAGCATCTATGTGAGCCTTAATCTGAGGCTCTGTCCAATCCTGACTAATGCCATAATTAAATTTTGCCTGACGACCATTCCATTCAAGGTTATATTTACGCCAAACACTTTCATTATGTTCATCAATATAAGGGTTGACACCTTGATCAGCAGCAGCAGACCGCAAAGCAAGATCAAAAGCAATCGCTTTAGCTTCCTGAAGATTTACACGAGCCTGCGAATTATTAACACCAATACGAGAAAGAGCCTCCTGATAATCAATCTTAAATTGTTCAGAGTCAAGATAGACACGGAACTCTTTATAAAAAGTATCAGCGTCAAGATTTGAAATCTCGGCCTTTAATTTGTTAACAGTTTCATTAAGAACACCAACATTAGCAGAAATTTCAGAACATTGATGGTAAAGTTTAATTTCATCTGCACGAGTCCAATCAGTTTTAGCCTTGCCAAGATCTATATTAACATCATTCATTTTAATCTGTCCAGATAAAAGCATAGGTTGAAACTCATTAAAAGTAAGAATTCCAGAAGTCTCAGCACCTTTCTTAACAGTATCAGCATCAAGATTGTCAGCCTGATGCTCGATCAAACGAGTCTGAGCTTGAGTCAATGCGACATTAGCAGCACGTTGTTGCATGTCAACAGCTGCAATAGGAGAAGATCCGGAAGCTTGAGCGCCACTGGGAGACTGTGCTGCGATGGACTGACCATTGCCTCCATACATAAGATCAGGATTCAATCCGGCTTCCATCATGCGTTGAACTTGTTGTTTAGGCGAGTTATAAGCATTGGTCATATTATACATCTGCAATTGAAAGTCTCGATTTTTCTGAGCTTCAGAAGCATTGAACTGATTTTGCATCTGCATGATCTTCATATTTTGCTTATTGGGATCAGAGCCGAAAAGGGAGTCAATCGCTTTAGATCCGACAGAACCTAAAAGGCCTCCGGCAACGCCAGAGAGGGCGCCACCGAGGCCGGATTTAAGAGAATCAAGGAATTTACCCATAAAGTTCTTTATCTTTTTTGTGAGCGTCAATAATACGGGCTTTAGCTGTCTTAGATGCATTCCAGACATCATTTACATCAACTCCGCGTTGCTCTTCAAGAGGAATGTCAAACGAGGGGTTTAATGTGCCGTCAATAAATTGATCTGACATCTGAGTGGTAATCGGTATGCCTTGTTCTGACATCTTTGCAATCTGAGCTGGAGTAAGTGCAAGACCGGGTTTTGCTTTTACATGGCCATCGTCCAAGATATGGCAAGTTCTGGCGTGTTTACTTTGTTTGATACGGGAAAACATAAGAAATAAGAATTAAGAAATGAAATGGAGGCGCCACCGGAACCAAGGGTGACGCCATCCGGGGAATGTGCTCAGGCCGCACGGGCCGAGGTGTATAGCCGCCGCTTCGCTCTGGGATACGCTACGGCTGCGCCTCCGCTGTAGCGCTCGAAGCCGCGCGGGCTGCTTGCTACGCGATTACTCAAGGCGGGGAATGCCAAATTTAGGGATCGGACGTTTTGCAGAGACTTTGAAATAGATCTGACCGAGAATCTTATCAATCAACTCACCATTGACGCTTTGAACAGTAAAGACATCGTTCAAATGTGTAGGATCTATGACAGTGAAAGAGGGGCCGAGCTCCGGTTTAGAATCAAAGACGCGATTCATGACGAAGTTACGGAGAGTGTGACGGAACTGGCCGTGGACTTCATCAACGCGCTGCAAGTAATCGTAATGGGCGCGCTGGTAGCCAAAGACATCAGTCTCAAAGTTTGCGTTAGGGTCCTGAGCGAGCTGATTCGGACAGACTTCACGAGCGGGGATAGGCTGGAGACCGATATGGCCAAATTCAGGAGTGAAGTAATCAAGCGACTCTTTTTTCCAGAAGTGTTTGGGCATCAGCTGGGAGTAGTTCGGAACCGGAACAACGGAAACAAGGCCAATAATGTAGCCATGTTCATCACAATACTGAGTAACGGGGTGTTGCGAAGATCCGGAGCCATAGAGCTGACCTGCGTAAGATCCGAGAGGATTCTCTTCCGAGTCCTGAGAGGTCTGGGTAACGGTAGTAGGGAGAATGTCAATCGAGGCGCCGCCGATAAATTCGGGCATATTGAGTTCATCGAAACGAATATCAACATCATAGTGAGCCTTGATCTGATCCTTATACTTGAAGCCTTTGCGGATATTGGTTTCGAGCCAACGTTGAAAGGCGTTAACGTTACGAAAATCATTGATAGAGATACCGGAAGAGGCATAATTAACGAGTGATCTCATAACAGTGTGGGGGAGTGTCTCCGTGACATCAACACCAACGATCGTGTCGGCATCGTCAGCAGTCTTGGCCATGACTTTATAAATCTGACCGGACTCAGGATCTTGGATAGACATTTCACCGCGGGCAGTGATACCGACAAGAGGGGCTTCACCCATCTGAGGAGTAGGAACGGCAGTGGTTAAGAAGTCTTGTTCCCAATTACGGTAGCGAAGCTTGTAAATATTAGTGTCTTCACCTCCGTCAGTGGTAGGCAGAAATTTATTATATTGGACTTCGCCGTCAACAACAAAAGGATTATTGCGCTCATCACGATAGAACGCATTATAAATCATCTCATAGGCGCGGAAGAGATCAGCGTTGATAGGTTTCTCTTCCCAAGGGATGACAATATCTCCGAAAACATCAATGATATCTCTGACAGTGTCATCAGAAGCACCATCGATAGAAACGGGAAAAGAGCGATTAAAACCAGCCTTATCAAGACCAATTCCAGAATAAGCAATGCCGACAGAAATAAAACACTGAGTATTTAGATCCACTTCAATGTCAAAATCATTGGGACTACCAGAGGACTTAGAACCGAAAGACGAGATCGTAAGAGAATTGATCCATTTAACACCCATATCCGTCAAATTCGAGAAATTGACTTCTGTATCAACTTCTACAGGACACGAATAAAGATTCATATGCTCGGCATCAATGCCAGTACCATAGCCGAAAATGACATAACGGGGAACCATCTTTAAAGAGCCGACAGAAACCGGATCAACAGGAATGCTAAGCTTAAAAGTACCAGTACGGGAAGGCTGATAATAATGGAACTCAATACCATATTTACCATCGGTAGTACCAGCAAAAGACGAATCAAGAGGAACAACTTCATTAGTTCCAAATATATTTCGGCCAGTCATAGGAAAATAAGACGCGGGAATATCTCCTTTGACACGGAAAGGACCAGGATTAGAAGGAACGGGATCAAGATTAACGAAATTGCCATATTTACCAACTAAAGTGGTAGGCACACCGAGATAATCAGCAAGACCGCCAGTAGCGAACATGTCACGATTGCGGGCATTTTTGGGAGAGATATAAGGGGGCACAAGTTGCTTTTTGACCGGGGTAGCGTAGGACTTCATAGAGTACTGATCTTGCCAGTCGGGCCAGAGGGCACGTTTACGAACATAGAAGTAATGGATATCGGCACGCATACGGGTTTGAAGCGGGAACGCAGTGGGCATGAAGCGGAGACCGAAAGTAGTGTCTATCTTAAAGGAATCACCGGGGAGAACTTCACCGACAAAACAAGGATAGATACCACCAAAATTCATTGTGAGACTGTTCTGATAGGATAAATCAAAACTATTGCGGGACACGGAATTTACCGGGCCTCCGTCTTTTCCGAAAGGAGCAGACATAACAATTTAAGAATTAGGGTTAAACTTAGATAGATGAAGCGCCAATACATCCGAGGAATGCAGAAGCGACCGCGATAATAATTTCGAGGATTTTCTTTAAGACTGTTTTTTTCATAATGCGACATGAATGAATGTTTTATAATCAATTAACTCAACGTGAGGTAATTCCGAGAGAATGTTGAACAGTGTGGAGTGGAAGCCTTGAGCGGTAGAAATATCTGCGGCACGACCTTGTAAATGATAGGAAGTGGAAACACCTCCAACAAGACGATTAAGAGCCTGAGAGCGATAGCCGGAAGAAATGTAAATGGGTTTACCAAGTTCACGGCGGGCGGGTTCAAGAACACGATTTACAAGATTGCATATATTAGCGTAAACCGGACCTGTAGGACTGAGAGTCAAACCATGTTTTACAGCTGTGGGAGACGTGAGGAACTCGACCAGAGTGAAATGATCACTGATTTGCTCAGGGAGAGATCCACAACATTTCGTTATAGAAGCAACAGAATTCTCAAGAACTGAGCGAACACCGGGCGAAAGATCTTCCTGAAGAACCTGACGAAGATCCGACACAACTTTAGATAATGCAAGGTTAGTTTTTTTGTCAATCATTTTTCAGAATATTTTATAGGACCATGTTTAGCAACCCAATAAGCAAACGCAGTTGCACGGGCTATGTCATTATAATACTTAAGACGAGCAGAATCAGAAAGAACCGAGTCAAACTCATCAAGCAGCTCAAAGCGACAAGAGACATACAAACGGAGCATACGAAGAGTGACGCTCTTAGAAGAACTAAAACAAGACTCTAAAGTAGGAAGTACAACCCTGATAGAGTAATCATCATTTTTTTGTTTTTTCTTTGCCATTTTACATAAATTAAGAATTCACTGCAAATATAGCCCCATAATCACTATTATGTAAAATTGACTTACGCGTTTTTTGATTGTGAGTCGGATGCTTAAATTTGAGCCGGTTTTACTCCTCTCCTCTTTTTTTATTCTGCTCGATTAGTGCCTATGCCAACATTAAATAAGAACAACAGCCGCTACGTTGTTTTCATCGGTAGCGGCTGTTGTTTTGTCGTTTTTACTTTTTCTTCTTTGTAGCCAGTAGTTTCTTTAGCTTTGCCGGTGTCAGGGTTTCAGGATATTCTGAAAAGTTCAACCGCAAAGTGCAGCCTTCTCGATAACGGCTGCATCCGAATGCTGTGTTGCCTTTGATCAGAGTGCCTTGACCACAAAGCGGACATTCGATCTGTTCAAATTTGCGGACACTGGGAGTGCGTGGTTTGCGGGGCTTGTCACCGCCCTTGCTTTTTGACGGTTCGGAGTCACCACCGTTATTCTTGCCTCTACTTTCCGTCTCAATCTGAATTTTAGATCGGGTATTATCGCTTAAAACGCTAATAACAATCTGATTTATAAGTGTTTTAAGCTCGTCGATAAATTCTGTGGCGGAATATTCGCCACGTTCAATGCGTCGCAACTTATTCTCCCACAGACCGGTAAGTTTAGCGCTCTTGAGAAGTTCCTCGTTGATAGTCTCAATTAGCTCAATTCCAGCTTGCGAGGCCATTATGGACTTACGGTTCCTATAGATGTATCTGCGCTTAAATAAAGTTTCGATGATTGCCGCACGGGTAGATGGACGTCCGATGCCGTTTTCTTTCATGGCTTCACGTAATGTTTCATCATCCACCGTTTTTCCGGCAGACTCCATTGCCCGCAAAAGGGTTCCTTCAGTATAATATTTTGGAGGTTGGGTTGTTTTCTGCTGTAATGCAGGCTCATGAGGGCCGCTCTCCCCTACTTTGAATTCTGGCAAAATTCTGTCATCGGAAGTATCATCTTTAGCCTCTTCCGCAGGAGTGTCATCATAAAGTTTTCGCCATCCGGCATCTTCGATCACTTTCCCGGTAGCTTTGAAGCCATGCTTGCCCACAGTAGCGCTTACAGTTGTGCTGAGGAAACGGCAATCCGGGTAGAATGCAGCAATAAAACGCAATGCTATCAGATGGTATAACTGTCGCTCATTACCGATCAGCACTGACGGAGACTGTCCTGTGGGGATTATGGCATGGTGATCCGTGACTTTTGAGTTGTCAAAAACTTTCTTGCTCTTAGGCAGTTTGGATGTGAGCAATGATTCTGTCAAAGCTGCATAAGGAGTCATGTTCCGCAGAATGCCCGGAACTTTCGGATATATATCTTCTGAAAGGTATGTGGTATCGACTCGTGGATAAGTAGTAACTTTCTTTTCGTAGAGCGATTGTATCAGTCGCAGAGTCTCGTCGGCCGTCCATCCCCATTTCTTATTGCACTCTACCTGCAGCGAAGTCAGGTCAAAAAGTCTTGGAGGTGCCTCCCTACCCTTTTTCTCCTGAATGTCATTGATCACCAGCGGGAGCTGACGTATTTCATCCAATGTCACGGTCGCTTCGTCCGGAGAGTGGAAACGGCCGGCTGTGGCATTGAACGTTGCTCCACGATACAGGGTTTTAAGCTCCCAGTAGTCTTCCGGCTTGAAATTCTGAATTTCGAAATGGCGCTGGACAATAAGAGCCAATGTCGGTGTCTGTACACGCCCGATCGACAACACATTGCCCGGCGATGAATATTTCAACGAATACAGACGTGTGCCATTCATGCCAAGCAGCCAGTCACCGATTGCGCGTGAAAGGCCGGCATGATATAGATTGTTGAATTCCGACTCCGGTTTCAGATGTGCAAATCCCTCACGAATGGCATCATCTGTAAGTGATGAAATCCAAAGCCGCTTGACCGGACATTTAATCGAGGCTTTCTGCATCACCCACCGCTGGATGAGCTCTCCTTCTTGCCCGGCATCACCGCAGTTAATCACTTCGTCAGCTTCTGCAATCAGGTTTTCGATCACACGGAACTGGCGTTCTATGCCGGAATCATTGATGACCTTGATTCCAAAGCGAGCCGGAATCATTGGCAACATTCCAAGAGACCATCTTTTCCATCTTTCTTCGTAGTCTCCAGGTTCTTTAAGGGTGCACAGATGGCCGAAGGTCCAGGTTACTTTATAGTTCCCTCCTTCGTAATATCCCTCCTTGCGGGTATTGGCGCCGAGTATGGCGGCTATATCTTTCGCTACACTTGGTTTCTCAGTTATGCAGAGTATCATTTACGGTGCAATGATTTCTTCTTGACAGTGGTGGTTGACGGGCCATGTACTGTCATGAAAAGAAACTGGACTTCAGAAGTGTTTTTGAGTACCGGAAAGTCAATTTCCACAGGTATCTGCCCATTGTCCTCCCATTGGAAATAGCGTTGGAAATCCACGCCGTCTATATCTGTCGAAGTCACAGCAGAGCCGAGGCATGTCAAACTTACTCCGTCAATACGGTTTGAAGTATGAGGACGTCCTATCAGCTTGCCATATACACGTGTGAGATCCGAGCGGTAGTCAATGCTGTCCGCTTGGAACGACAATATGTTATCAGACGCAGACTCATAGTCTTTGACTATTTTCGCCTCTGAGCAAAGACTGATGGCGGCCATTATCGCCGCGGGAATAAAGAATCTTTTCATGATGAATGGTAGTGCAAATTTAGTGAGAATTATTTGTTCTGGCAACCTCTGTGGCCTGATTAACTGCCCGCCAGATAAGTCTGGAGGCAACTGATCGACGGATTTACAGCTATGATTTTGCCTTGAGGGTTAATGAGATATGATGCAAATCCATGATTCAGCCGATAGTCGGCTTCGAGGTTTTTCATTTTTGCATCAGTGATATGAAACTGCGTGCTGGCTTCCAGATTATCTTTCTTAACGACTTCTTTGAAAAATTTCGGATCTGAATCTGTATTGACTGAAAGGACCGTAAACGGTTTCGTATATGTCTTATTCCTGAAATAACGGTCATATTCACCGGCCGCGATACGTGAGACAGCATTCTCGCTATCCCAGAAGTTGACCAGCACATATTTCCCGCGCAACTGGCTCAGTGAGACTTCTACGGAATCATTGACAAGCATTTCTATTTCCGGAGCGGTATAGCCTTTTTCCGCCTTCATCACACGTTCGGAATAGGCGGATATCAGCAAAACTATCACTGCGAAGAAAGCTATGTAGCTAAAAATCTTCTTCATAAAAAAGAGTTTGAATGTCCTTATCTATAAAGACAATTCAAACTCTTAAAAGTTCTGTCTGTTAAGATATAATCCTGTCAGAATGGATATCCGATAGCCAGATGGAAAGCCAGAGACTTCTTGAAAGATTCCATGTTGTAATACCCGCTCTTTCCGGTGTCATACGGGGCATGAATTCCAATTCCAAGATCTCCACGGATAACCAGCATCGAGATGTCGAAGCGCAGACCTACACCAGTCCCGACTGCCAGATCTTTAAAAAAAGTCCGGGCTCGCAATTGTCCGCCGGGGCGGGATGGCTCATTTTTGAGAGTCCATACATTGCCTGCGTCAAGAAATAGCGCACCATGAAGCGGACCAAGGATCGGGAACCGATATTCCGTGTTGGCGATGAACGTAAACGTACCGGTCTGGTCAAAATAGCCATTTACCTGATCTGCTGGCGCGCGGTATGAGCCAGGTCCGATCGAACGCACGGTGAATGCTCGTACCGAATTCGCGCCACCGCAGTAGAATTGCTCGCTATAAGGCACCTGAGAAGAATTTCCATAAGCATATGCGGCGCCTGACCCAAGACGGCTGACAAGCCAGTGGTTTCCGCCAAGACGCCTTCCATATACGACCTGGGCATATCCTTTTACAAACTGAGAGAATGGAGTTCTGAAAAGTGTTTTCTCTCCTTTTTTGCCGCATAGCTCATAGATTGACCAGAACACGTTACCGGCTTCCTGTACAGTAAATTGTACGTTGATTGTGTTTTTGCGCATAGTGCGGTCATACACAAAGCTGTATGACATCTGAGGTATGTACTGGCTCTGGAAACTCAATGCAATCGCCGGATTAGCATTCATTATCGAATCAAATACCGGGGTGGTATGCTGCAACTTATTATATGTCAGCTTAAACAGCGTGAAAGTATTGGATATATACTTGGACGACTGCCAGTCATATGACAAGCCTGCATTGAACTGGCTGAGTTTGAAATAGTGCGGCCTGTTCAGCAGATCTGCCCCTAATGAAATTTTAGTCCAGCTCAGTTCTCTGCGGGATCGAGGAATGAATCTTGGCGCAAGCAAGCGCGGGAATGCCAGCGTGGCATTCAGACCTACCTCATAGGAATTGAACACTGAATTGTGTCTGCCCGATCCTGTCTGCCACTCGTATGCGCCGGTCAAAGAAACCGTCAGCAATTCGCCGCCGCCGAAGAGATTGCGGTTTGTCAGGCCCAATGTGACACCAGGTCCAAGATAAGAATTCGATTTTGAAGACACATTTGCTTCTACAGAGGCTTCAAGAGGCTTGTCGTAGGTGCATTCAATCACAACGTTGAGCAGATTGTCATTTTTGCGAAGCGTATCCGGGATGACATTTATGTTGATATTGTTGAATATGCCGAGTCGTGCCAGTCGAGTTTGTGTGGCATTCATCTGTCTTACTGAGAATGTGCGTCCTTCACGGAATGCGATGCATGATGGAATCAGTCCGTCTCGCAGCCTCGCCGGGAGATAGCGAATCAGAGTGCCTTTGGCAGTCTCCGTAGTGTCAGGAGTTCCGCCTCCCCTATTCCTATATATATAGGTGGTGATGTCACCTGTCCGATAACGGTTAAGAGCCATCGGAGGAAGATTGTCAGCTATATCAAGTTTGAGCGCTATGTTGCCTTTGTTTATTGTGCTGTCGGCAAGATATTGTATATAGTCCGGACGGAAGAAATAGTAGCCCCTGTTGCGGACGGCATTTGCTATATCCACACGCAGCGCAGCGAGAGAATCAGTTGAATAGCGCGAACCAAGTTGAAAATATTTAGACTTCCGGGCCACTGAATCAATAATATGATTAAGCAATATAGTATCAGGCAATAACACTATGGAGTCTATCATATATGGCCTGCCGGCTTCGATTTTGTACAGTATCGAGGCTTTTTTCTTATTGCGTTTCTGGACAAGTTCATATGATGACGTTCCGGAGAAGTATCCATTATTATCCAGAATCTGATCAAGCATATGTACTCTGACTTCAGGGCGCACGTCGCCGACCAATACAGGCTCTGACGCAAGTTTTTCATAAATCCAGTGCTTAAATCCTTTAGGAGGGTTCGGCCAGTTATTGTAAACCCAAAGACCAAGAGGAAACGGATAGCGAACTGAAGCCGATCCTAAAAGAGCGTTGTTCGGCTTCACAGAAACAGCCTCTGTCAGAGAAGACCGCACATCAGCCGGAAACTTCTGCTTGTCAGGAGTCCGGATTTCTACGCCCTTGAGTCCGGTGTAGAGTATATCATCCTTGCCAAGCCTCTTTGTAGTCGAGCAGCCTGACAGAAGCACGGATGCGATTGACATGAAGATCAATATTTTTTTCAAAGCCTGCTGTTTTTTAGAGTTATTATACAAATATATCAATCCCGTCTGATACCGAAGAGTTCCCAAAGGGTGTTGAGCTTCTTTTTCAGTACAAATCCGACTCCGGTCTGAGTGATCTCACCTTCCAGGATACTTTCATATCCGGTATGCCGGAAAATTTTGATATACATAGAGCCAGACTGATTAAGAAGATATTCAAACGAAATATCGTTGATGAGATTCTGCGAAAAATTTTCATCTGCGTCAGCATCCGTTGAGTAGTTTCCACCCACCACGATCTTGAACCGGTCGTTAAAGAATGATTTGCTGACACGATAGCTATATGATGTGGTGGTTGAAGTAGATCCGGAATATGTTTTGTCATACTGATCAATGCCGAATGAAATGTCAACCCCGCGGATGTTGTTGGCGGCCCACGAGTTCAGCTTGGATGTCAGGAATGAATACAACTGATTGCCTGACAGATTGGCATTGCCCTTGGTTCCGGCCCCGGTGTAGACATTGTAGAGCAGCATGTTCATCGCCTGATTTGCTCTCTGTTCGGCTGACATCGAGGCAAGTTCGTTCTGAACTGTGATATCGTCATTAGTCGCCAGATCAAAAGCCACGTTCATATTGTCAAGCGAATTGGTCACAGAAAGGATCACATCGAAATTTACCAGACGGGAATTCTGCCCGTTCTGAGTGACATTGGCTTTCATCACATCAACGGCATGAATATTAAGAATCGGGTTCATCATATCGCCATTGAATGAAATGTATGATCCCTCCTGGAATTCAAACTGCTTTTCGCTCATGAACGGAGGTGTATAGCGCACAAAACCACTGTTGATGTTTATGCGACCGATCATTCTGTCGCCGTTAAGTTCAGACATTGTGAACACAAGGTCTCCTTCCGGCTGGATGTGCACTTTGTTGCTTCCGTTGGCTGACAAGTCTACGTTTATGGTAGATCCATGCTCCAGATGCAAGGCGGCTTCAAGGTCCAGTGCCATAGTCTTGGCTACTAAAGAATCCGCTATTACCATATTGGTTGTATCATTGAACTGGACAAAATGGACCATATCCTCACTGCTCTGAGCCGAAAGAGTTTCGGCGGTTTCAGAAATGACATATGTCACATTGGTCAGAGGCAACACCCGAAGATCGGCATTAACGCGCAGGAAATTCATATCACCCTTGGCTGATGCATCGACATCAAGATATGCTTTGCCATAGACATCGGCTCCACGAGCCTTCTGGCTATTGACAATCTGAATATTTGAGGCTTTCATCGAGAGGTCCATGCCAAGGTTGGTTATGTTCCTGGCATCAACAGTACCGTTGATCACCAGCGGATTCTTGTTGCATCCCTTGATGGCGAAATCATTAAAAGATATAACACCGCTGTCAACCGGAATTTTTTCATCAGAAAAACTGAAGGAAGTGCCGAGCATCTTAACCTTTACAGCTGTGGTGTCAAAATTGATAAATCCATTGAAGACCGGCTTGCTCATATCGCCTGTTATCTCCATCTCACCATTAAGCATTCCGCTGACAGTTGCCATGCCCTGAGGAATGAACGGATTGACCACTTTCAGCGGGAACCGGATCATGCGGAAGTCCAGAAGGAACGGGGTTCCGGACGTGGAATCATTAAGCACTCCCTGCGCTGTAATTGTCTTGACCGAGTCAACCATCAGACTGACATCAGCCATCAGTTTGCCATTTTTTGAATTGGCCACATCCACATCGAGATCAAATGTTCCGACGCGATCGCGCCCGTAGAACAGATCTTTGAGACCGATGAAGCCTTTCCCGGTCAGCACATTATTGTCATAACGGAAACGCATATCCGCATTGAGATCACCTTTCACCGGAGGAGCGAACGGATTGATGGAGAGCCAATCCTGAAGGTGGATCTGCGAAATCTGAAGCACCAGGTCTTCCTGCGGGGCGCCTGCACCATGACTGTGACTTACCGAATCAGCTCCGGCCGGAATTTCAGTGAATAGTTTTACGAAACTTTTTTCACCCATAAGTTCAAGATCCGCGTCAAGATGCTTGTTGGCAAGATTGAAACTGATATAGTTGTCCTTATTGATAGTCCAGGGCTTATATGCGATAGTCGGTTTCAGCGGCACGAATTTGACACTGACCACACTGTCCTCCAAAATGGCAGACAAGCCGATGTTAAATCCTTTCTCTCCCTTGATATTTTTCTGATTCATATAGGCCGTAAACCTGTTGACGCCGGCAAAGCCATTAAGAGTCACATGAGCGAAATCGTCAAAAGTGCCAGGATTGTTATTTATGGCCGCTCGATAAATCAGATAATCGCCATGCTGAATAGCATTTAACGAGATTGAGTCAAGACTGGTGCTGCCGGTCATAAATCCGTCAATGAGCGTGCTGAATGATATCACACTGTCATTATGGATTCCTGCAGACAGATGGTTAAACTGCGTTTTTGCACTTTCACTGAGATAAGATGACACTATGTTGTCGCGCCCCATGTTCAAAGCCATATCCATGCGGGGGAAGGCGGAGTGCAGTCTGTTGACATTGATGCGCATACTGTCGACCTGCTGATTGACTTCATTCAGTCCGGCATTCAGCCCGTCTACGAATGAAAACAGTGATACCGGCGAATGAAGGCGCAGGTCCATATCTCCGTTTACTATCCCTGCGTTCAGCAGCGAATCTGAAGAGTTGAGATCAACAGATATCGGCTTGGACAATACGATGTCAAGGCCAGGGAGATTCCATGTCAGATGGGAAACGTCTGCCGTCGCATCAATTGCCTGTGTAGCCAGATTGAAATATCCTTTTGAATTGAGATCAACTGACCCTCTGTTAAGTGAATCTGATAATCCTAAGGCCATCAGATCAAGATTCCTGACATCTGAATTCAGATCCCAGAGAACGGTGTCGCGGTCAAGCTGCGCGTCAAAACGGACGGTTGCATCAGCATTGTAATTGGAACTTTCAAGTGTGCCGGTGGCCTTTCCGTCATGAAGCGATGCGCTTAATGCAATGTTCTTGTAGACAGCCTTGTTGTATTCTATCGCATCAATTTTCACATTAGCGTCAACGAATGAGCTTCTGTTCATCGGATTATAGCCTTTACCGTCCACAACAAACGTACCTGAAACATTCCCGATTCCCAGTTCCGGCATGAATGCATCTACAGGGAATTCACTGATATTAAGAGTTGCATCATATCCTTCTGAACGCCCATTCCATTTGCCACTGCCGGCTAGGCGTCCGTTGCCCGTAGTCAGATCAACGTAGCCGGACACAAGTCCCGGATGATAATTGACAGTTCCGTTGATTCCGAGAGCAGGCACTTTCTTTATTGGCAAAAATGCGAACTGGCGATCTGTGATTGAGGCAAGATTCCCTTTTACTGACAGTTCGCCGCCAATTTTCTCCGGACTGAACGGATTGTCGATCTCGCCTTCAAGCGCCACATGGGCTAAGGGATTCATGCGCAGATCAAGAGTATAGACATTCAACCTGCCTGCAGTGCCGTCAATATCCGCCGAAAGAGATACCGGAGTCAATGGTTTAAGTAGGCTGGCCATATCCGGGAATGCTCCGGATATTTCATGCGGATCTATACGGCCTGATGCTTTAAGCATCAGCGGCAGGTCTCGATCAGTCATCAGATTGCCCAATCCCATTTCCGCATCGAATCTGAGGGAAGATCTGAGGGTCTCGATAGAAAATCCTGTTGCAGACATCAGATCCTGAGCCATTGAAAAAGTGCCGTCTGCATGAACCTGCAGGCCGCAGAGGTCATCGGCTTCTAACTTTTTGAGCGGGACGCGTATAGCGGTGCCTTTGTTGTAGAATGAATCAATTTCAATGGTGATGCCTGCCACATCTATATATGACGGCGTGAATCCGAGAGCCGGTTTGGCTCCGCGCTGGGCGTAAAGGCCTCTTTTTGCCGTAAGCCTGATAGTGTCGGCGGAGATTGTCCATAATTCCGAAGCGGACTCAACTTCATCATCTTCTTCGCCGGATCCTGACGCTGAAGATTCAAGCATGGGATATATATATGATGCGGATACACTGTCGATTTTAAGACTGCGTCCGGAAATATTCTTAAGACCCATGTCAACCGTTGCATCTGCAAGAGACATAATTTCCACATCGCAACCCAGAGAGTCTATTGTCGGAAGCATCTCCATCGAGTAGCTCAGGTCACGAAGAGTTATGACGCCCGCTTTGATTTTCATCGGCTTTGACGAAGCTGTATCCTGAGGGGTGGATGTTGAATCCTGAAGAATCCGTAGCTTTACTCTGACCCCGTCAATATCCGCACGCGACAGATTGATATCACCCTGTTTCAAATCAATATCCGTGCCGTCAATGTCAATCTTTCGGATATTTGCCCGTAGCCACATAAGAGAATCACAGTTGCCCAATTGATAGGAACTGTTGTCAAGCGAGGCTCCGGCTACTTCGATTTCACCTTTTAAAAGAGGCATAAGTCTGACATTGACCGACATCCGGCCGGAAGTCAGCATCGTATCACCATTGGCCTGGATTACGGTTGTGTTCTCGACATTAAGACGCAAAGGAAAGCCAAGACGCAACTTGCCTATCTCGACTTTCATTCCGGTCGATTTTGCCACTTGTCCGGTTGCGATTCCAACTGCAAAATCCTGAACGAAGGGCACATAAAGCAAGACAGGTATAAGCATAAGCAATAGAACAATGCCTAATACCGTCCACAGGAATGCTTTAAGGATTTTTTTACCAATCGTATGACTCAAGGCGCACTAAAATTAGAATGTTAAACGATATGCTATATAAACCACAAAAGTACTACAATTGTTTTAAAATTTCTTTAGAAAGTTAAAATGACATTCGGCCATAGTTGAAAGTTATAGTCAAAAAGCAGTTCGAGTTCAAAAAATTGTATCACATTAATATTTTTTCGTTATTTTTGCAGAAATTATCTACAAATGAAAAATCTTATATTACGCGCTATAACCGGAGCTGTCTATGTAGCTCTCATTTGCTACTCTGTACTTGCTGGCGGATGGACTTACATAATCTTTTTCGCATTGATCACATTGTTGGCTCTTCATGAGTTCTATAACTTGTGCAATTCATCTAATGGAGGAGAGAATATCACCACTCTCATCATTGACATAGCCGGAGGCATCATACTTTGCATCGGGCTCGGATGTGTCAACATGTCATTACTGTCACCGTTTACAACCGCAGTGCTTGGCGGGACATTCTTTACGGTCTATCTCCTCTATATGATTGTCAGACTTGTAATGCAACTCTACAGTCAGGAAAGCTCTCCATTGTCAAAAATCGCCTATTCCTATATGGGTCAGATGTATATCGCATTGCCCGTGGGCATAATGTCGATGTTCTATACGTTCCCCGACGGCAAATTCCTGCTGCTTGCCATGTTTATCATGATATGGTTAAATGACACCGGCGCATTCTGTGTAGGATCACTCATTGGAAAGCATAAACTGTTCCCAAGAATCTCACCAAAGAAATCGTGGGAAGGCTTTATCGGAGGAATGGTATTCGCTATTGCCTCTGCTTTTCTGTTCAAATATGCCTTTCCTCAATATTTCGAGTCGGTTTCACTGGCCGGCCTTTGTGGCCTTGGTGCTGTAGTAGGCGCTTTTGCCACATGGGGAGACCTTGTTGAATCTCTTATAAAGCGCACTTTGGGGGTAAAAGACTCCGGTAATATACTTCCAGGACATGGAGGCATACTTGACCGAATAGACTCTCTGCTTCTGGTGGTTCCCGCCAGCGTGCTTTATCTGACAGCTCTTATTTTATACTGCTGTTGATCACGGGGCTTGTCAAGCCCATGTACCTACCTATGATTATATCATACATTAATTATTCATACTTACACTTATCCGAAATGAAAAAATTATTATGCCTTACTGCTTTAGGCATGGTCTTCGTCTCATCCTGCAATTCAGGCAAGGAGCCCAAGGCTGTGGCTGACACAAATGACGATGTCATTCTCCATGCATGGTCCTGGTCATTTGACACCATCGGCGCTAATATGAAAGATATTGCAGCTGCCGGATATACTTATGTGCAGACATCTCCGGCCAACACTTGTTTTGTCGGTGAAGACGGGGGCATGGCTCTGTTTTCGGCAGAAGGAGATTCCGTCAGGGGCAAATGGTATTATTACTATCAGCCTACAGACTGGAAAATCGGCAATTACCTTCTTGGCAACCGTGATCAGTTCAAGGCTATGATGGACAGTGCAAAAAAATACAATGTAAAGATTATTGTAGACGTACTGCCGAATCATACAGCTGTCGACCATACAGCAGTCCTGCCGGATCTTGACAACGCCGTTGGCGGCCATGACAAGTTATTCCATGCAAACGGATTTAACGATATCCGTGATTATAATGACCGTTATGAGTGCACAACCGGAAAGATGGGCGGCCTGCCTGATGTTAACACCGAGAATCCGGATTTTCAGCATTACTACCTGACATATGTCAATGACCTTCTGAGTCTTGGCGTGAAGGGATTCCGTTATGACACCGCAAAACATATCGGCTTGCCGTCTGATCCTCTCGATTCATTGGCCTCTCGAAATAATTTCTGGGATGTGGCGACCGGTAGAGAAAGCGTCAAAGGTCTTAAGCTGGCTGTTCCTGCCGACTCATTATTTATATATGGAGAGGTTCTTCAAGACAAAAATGTTAAAGAAAAGGAGTATGCCGAATACATGAATCTTACTGCCAGCGCTTACGGACATGCGCTGCGCACCGTCTTGGAGAAAGCTGATTTTGCCGCTGATTCACTGCTTTCCTGGCATCATCCGGCAGAAGGCAAAAAACTTGTCACTTGGGTGGAATCTCATGATACTTATGCCAATGAACATGAATCGGCCGGTCTGACTGACCAACAGATCCGAATGGGATGGGTTTTCCTTGCGGCCCGTCAGAATGGCACACCGTTATTTTTCAGTCGCCCGGCTGGAAGCACACGCGAAAATTACTGGGGAAATAACCGAGTTGGCGCCCGTGGGAATGATGAGTTTAAACACCCCGAAGTTGTAGCCGCCAATAAATTCCGCAAGGATATGAGTGGAACTCCTGAAAAAGTTACTTCGGCTGATGACGGAACTGTAATTGAAGTCTGCCGCGGTTCTTCCGGTGCGGCTCTCATCAACATTTCAGGCCAAGAACAAAATCTTAATGGGCTGGAGACATCTTTGCCTGACGGGGAATATCGAGACCGGGTATATAATTCCGTTTTTACTGTTAAGTCAGGCAATATTAGCGGATCTCTGTCGCCCTACACCTCTTATATATTATATAGCAAATAGTCACTCTCATCCAATAAGTCATAAGGCGTTGACATAAACCATGTTGACGCCTTATGAACTTTTTTACCCCGCAAATTGTTAGCAAGTAGTAAACATATTTTAAAAAATAATTGTAAATTTGCGCCATATACTCACATATCAGGGCAAAATGGCCTATACTCTATACAGAAAACCCTATATTACTTATTTTAAATTATTTTGAAATGAATACTGACACTATCGGCTTAAACGCAGGATGCGTATGGGCTGCCCTTAACGAAGCGGATGCACTTGGGACCAAACAGCTCAAGAAAATAGCAAAAATCAAAACCGAGAAGGAACTTTATGCCGCTCTCGGCTGGCTTGCACGCGAAGGCAAAGTAAATTTCCAGGAAAGCGAAGACGGCAAGGAGCTGATCGTTTCTCTTGTTCAGTAACATTTTGCTTTTTGCATTGCCTTTTTAGACTGTTCTTTCCCCGTACCATTTCTACTATAACGGGTATGCCATCTTCAACAAGCTGACATACCCGTAAGTTTAACCATCCTAAAATCATTTTTACTTACCACTCCCCCGTTCCCACTGATGAACCCTCTGTTTTCTATTATCACCGTCACTTATAATGCAGCCGCGACATTACCTCCTACATTGAAAAGCGTCGGAGAACAGACTTGTCAGCTATATGAGTATCTGCTGATTGATGGCGCATCGACAGATGAGAGCGTGAAACTCGCGGAAAAATCGGGTATCCGCAATATAACCATAAGCTCAGAGCCTGACCGAGGTCTATATGATGCAATGAACAAAGGGCTCGGACTGGCTCAAGGCGATTATGTGATATTTCTTAATGCCGGAGATGCGTTTCACTCCAAAAACACACTTCAGGAGATAGCTGATGCAGTTATGGACAATGATTATCCCGGAATAGTCTATGGCCAGACTCAGATCGTTGATGCTGCTCGCCGACGGATTGGAGACCGTCATCTTACAGCGCCATCTGTGCTCACGCTTGATAGTTTCAAGGATGGCATGGTTGTATGCCATCAGGCTTTCGTTGTGCTTCGGAAACTGGTTGACAACTATGATACGCGCTATAAATATTCTTCGGATTTTGAATGGTGTATCCGCTGTCTTCAGCGATCTCATCGAAATCAATATATTGACAGCATACTGATTGACTATCTGTCAGAAGGTGTTACCACGTCGTATCATAAAGCCTCATTGGTGGAACGTTTCAGAATAATGAGTCATTATTATGGTCTTATTCCTACTATCTGCCGTCATGTAAAATTCCTTATCCGAAGTCTGAAACGGAAAATATCAAAATAGTCAGCGACCTTTAATAGCGGTTTAATTGAGCCACTTATTTGAGCCGATCCGGATTTTTTGCAATAAAGTCTTTCCAGGATTTTGGTGCATTTGTTTTTGCCGGACGGCTTGATTCATAGAAATGACACAAAGCGGCGCCCAATGCGTCTGTCGCATCAAGTTCTATGTCAAGTTGTTCGTCTGATATCTTCAGAATCCGCCTCAACATTTCCCGTACCTGCTCTTTGCTTGCCGCTCCATTGCCGGTTATGGCCATTTTGATTTTTCGCGGTTCATATTCCGTAATAGGTATGTCGCGTGAAAGCGCGGCCGCGATAGCTACCCCCTGTGCCCGGCCAAGCTTAAGCATGGACTGAACGTTTTTACCGAAAAACGGGGCTTCGATAGCCATTTCGTCAGGCAGAAACTGTTCGACAAGTCCTAATACACGCTGATGGATGTGAAGCAGACGCAGATAATGGCTGTCATACTTATTGAGCTTCACCACCCCCAATGCAATCAGCTCAGGAGTCTTGCCTTTGATACCGAGAATTCCGTAACCCATTATGTTAGTTCCCGGATCAATCCCTATTATGATCTTGTCATGCTGCATTCTTGTCAAAGAGGCTGCTCGTCCATGTATGTTGAAAAGAAAAGAGCCTTTTCTCCGAATTTTGCATGTAGAGACTGGCGCAGAGCAGCCCCATGCCCGTCATGCCATGTGACTGCATCTTCAATAGATCCGGTCTTGAAACTAACCGCAAAGCTTGAACAATCTTCCTGAACTTCGATCAGGATGCGTGAAAATCCGGGCTCTGACAATATTCCGGAGGCCAAAGCTGACGGCACATATTCATCTTTCACCCATTTGCAAAAATTGTCTTCTATGCTACGTTCTACGTGGAATGTGGTATTAATTATAATCATAAGTTGCTTATTTCAATTGGATTCAGATTTATCAGAGATTATAATTTCAGGATTCACCCGGCGGTTTGCCAGATATCCAAGCACGACTGTTGACAAAGCCGCAAGAGCGAATGCTAAAATTTTATTCTCGATGCCGAAAAATTGCGGTGACACAAACACGAAACATGTCACTATAAAAGTCATGGCCAACGCAGGTATCAATGCCACCCAATAATTGCGTTTTCTACGGGCAAGCCAGATGTAGATAGACCACAGGACTACTGCAGCCAGCGTCTGATTGGCCCATGCGAAGTATCGCCATACAATGTCGAAGTTTATAAGGGTAATGCCATAACCGACCACAAACAACGGGATACACACTGCAAAGCGTTTCAATATGGGTCGCTGGTCGATTTTGAATATATCGGCTACAATCAGTCGTGCGCCTCTGAAAGCCGTGTCGCCAGATGTGATCGGAGCAGCCACAACTCCAAGAAGCGCCAATACAGCTCCGACTTTGCCTAAAGTGGTATGAGATATGACATCTACCGCCCATGCCGCATTCCCGCCATGTTCGGCAAGCTGTTCTCCAAGCCCCGTCGGACCATGAAAGAAAGCCATTGCGATGGCAGCCCAGATCAGGGCTATCACGCTCTCCGAAATCATAGATCCATAAAAAACCGAACGGCATTTTTTCTCATTAGTTATACATCTTGCCATCAGCGGAGACTGGGTGGCATGAAATCCTGATATCGCACCACACGCGATAGTTATGAATAGAGTGGGAACTATAGGCAGTTTATCAGGATTTAGCTGAAAATTATGAAGTGTGGTTAGCTCCGGAATTGAATAAGAGCCTGACAGCAGCACAACCAACAGGCCGGCGGCCATCGCAATAAGTGCGATGCCGAATATCGGATATACTTTGCCTATCACCTTGTCAACAGGCAGCATCGTTGCCAGCACATAATAAGCAAGGATTATCCATACCCATATGTTTTTGGCAACAGACGGCACCATTGATGCCAGCAATTCCGCCGGGCTCAGAATAAAAACAGCTCCGACAAGCACCATCAGCGCGATCGAGAACACTCGTACTACAGAGCGGGTGGTGACACCCATATATATGCCTATGATCTCAGGCAGACTGCGTCCGTCATGGCGCATGATCATCACGCCTGAAAGGAAATCATGCATAGCGCCGAAGAATATGCCACCGAGCGTAATCCACAGAAAAGCGACCGGGCCGAAACATGCGCCAAGAATAGCACCGAAAATAGGGCCTGTGCCGGCTATGTTCAGCAACTGGATCAAAAATACGCGCCACCGTGGCAATTTAATGTAGTCAACCCCGTCTTCACAACGATCCACCGGAGTAGGTCGTTCAGGATCTATATCTGCAAGTTTCTCAAGATATCGGCCATAGGTGAAATAGGCTGTTATCAGTAACGCAAGACAAATCAGAAATGTTATCATGGTTTATGTGTGCTTAGAGTTTAAAAACAATCTCCTAATTTCGAAACTCAAAGAGCCGAAGAACAGTGATTGAAATACCACGGGTGATTAATGACTCTGACAATACCATCCGTATCCTCCATTCCTGCGATACGAGATGCTCCACGATAGCAGCGCTTGCCGAAATCCGGATCGTCAGCGCTCATCCGATTGGTTTTCACCAGACCGGATGAATGGATATATTTCCCGTCAGAGTCATAGATCGCAACATGAGAGATCCGTCCGTCAGGAGTATTTGAAAAGAACAGCAGATCTCCTCTGCGAAGACCACCGGTGTCAGCCGGCTCAATTCGTTGTCCTATTCCGATCTGCTGACGGGCATCTCTGAGGGTAAGGATACCACGATCAAAATACGCAACTCTTACCAAACCGGAACAGTCGACACTCTTTGTCGAGCAAGCTCCCCACAAATATGGAGCGCCCATAAGCCAGTATGCTGTTTCAAGTATGCTGTCCACATCCAGCGACCGACTTGCCCATTGTTCGGCCGGGATGACATCGCCGGAAGCAACGTAGCCTTTACGCCCGTCAGGCAATACGACCTCACAAAATGGGCCATCATTCATTTTCCCTTCCACAATGGAGCTTAATACAAGCTCTGAAATCACATTACGCGCAGAAGGTTCTGACGGCGAAGAATAAACTTTGGCTTCAGTTCGAGATGTAACTACAAGACGTGCCGATGATCGCCATTCACTGAGCTGAGATTCTGATTTGCGGCTCAACCCTGAGATGTTGATATAACCTTCATAGCCGTCAGGTGCTTTGATTTTAATCCACTCGTCATCATCCTCCAATATCAGCAAAGGAGTCCCCATTATCACCTGTGATGTCATTTCCGATGCATGGCTTTTCCCATCGCGGATACATGCGACAGGGATTCGGACCTGAGCCCAGTTCTGATTCTGTGCTTTCAGCGGGAAGACAGACAAGGCAACGAGTAATATTGCAAATAGTGTTCTAAATAAATGCATAGCAAACAAAAACTTATTACAAAGTAAGCTGTTTTTTGTAATAATATTAAAATGCAGACAGCTAAAAAGTGTTATTATGCTATCAATGCAGGTATATAATTCAAAAAAGCCTATCTGTTGGCTGCTCAGATTGAAAATAGCCTGACGGCATTGGCTGTTGTAGTTTCTTCGACTTCTTTGCAAGAAACATTCAGACAGGCGGCAACCCGCTCGGCGATATTGACAATATAGGCACTTTCGTTACGCTTTCCCCTGAACGGAACCGGCGCAAGATATGGAGAATCTGTTTCAAGCAATATTCTGTCCAGCCCGATTTCCGGAAGGGTATCACCAAGTTTCGAATTTTTAAAAGTAACAATGCCGTTGATTCCAAAATAAAAATCTCCGGTCTCCCGAATGCGCCTTACGTCATCTGCCGATCCGCCGAAGCTGTGAAAGACCCCGCGCACTTTACCGGCTTTTTCAGCCAGCACAGCCAAGATTTCATCCAGCCCGTCTCTGCAATGGATTATAACCGGTAGATCACGACTTATAGCCCAATCAACCTGCCGGCTAAAGGCTATCAGTTGCTGTTCACGATATGTACGATCCCAATAAAGGTCAATCCCGATCTCTCCTATCGCCACATATTTTTCAGGCGAGGCCGCCAATTCTGATTCGATTTCGGCAAGATCGGCTTCCCAAGTCTCCCCTATTTCAGTCGGATGAAGCCCCATAGCCATGAAAATTTTGTCAGGGAAACGGCTCTGCAAATCGTTCATAGGTCCAACTGTAGCCAGGTCTACATTCGGGAAGACCAGCTTTTCTACGCCGGCGGCAAAAGCATTTTCCACAACAGTTTCACGCGACGGTAAAAAATCGTCAAGATACAGATGGGTATGAGTGTCTACAAACATACAATCTACTTATTGCGTGTTGCCGATTTCAGCGCGAGATCAATAAAAAATGCCCGTGCGTCAGGTGGAATCGGGAGCTGGTCCAGGCATGATATCGCCGTGTCAATATAAGCACGTATCAATTCATGGATTCGCTCCGGCAAGTCAAGACGGTCATAAACAGCTCTTACCCTGCTTATCTTTTCTTCTGCCGGCACATCACTGCCTATCAAATTTCTGACTTCTCCCGTCTGATCTTCTTTCAAAGCCATAATCAGCAGCCATGTCTTCTTGTCATTGAGAATGTCACCGCCAATAGCCTTGCCGAAAGTCTTTGGGTCTCCATATGTGTCAAGATAGTCATCCTGGAGTTGGAAAGCAAGGCCAAGATTCACGCCATAGTTAAAAAACTGCAGCTGGGTTTCAAATGGAGTCTGAGCCATCAATGCGCCCATGCCGCATGCACAGCCGAGCAATACCGATGTTTTCAGACGGATCATTTCCATATATTCCTCTACAGTGACATCAAGACGCTTTTCAAAATCCATGTCAAGCTGCTGCCCTTCATAAATGTTCATGGCTGTACCGTTGAACAGATCCAAGGCAGGAGCAAGATTTTCGCCCGCCTTTATAGCCAGCAACATTGTCGATGTAGTCAGCATCGCATCTCCTGAAAGAATCGCGGTTTCTTCATTCCACTTTTTATGGACCGTCGGGCGACCGCGTCTGACATCAGCATTATCCATGACGTCATCATGCAGAAGAGTGAAATTGTGAAACATTTCGATGGCAACTGCCTGATGAATGGCTGTCATGGGGTCTTTTCCCATAGCCTCGCATGCCGCCAAGGCCAATACAGGACGTAATCGTTTGCCGCCACAATCCAGAGTGTAACGTATCGGATCATATAGTCCGGCCGGATTGGCCGGAAGCTTCAAGTTTTCAATCGCCTTGTTGACAATCGAAATATATTCGTCAAATTCTTTCATAAAACAAGTTTTCAAATCTTGATTCAAGATGATGCAGTGACAAGTTCTTTGATGCCGCCTTATTTGCGACGGCGTTTTTTCTTGCCATGCTGTGTCAGGGCTTCGGCTACTGAAACTTTGGAGCCCATATCATCTTCCTTGTCGCTTTTGCGCAAGGCATTGCCATTGTCATCGAGCAACACGAAATCAAGTTGCTTTTTCTCCAGGTCAGCACGTGCCACCCGAATGTCCACATTGTCTCCAAGGCGATAACGATGGTTGTGTCTGCGACCGACCAGACAATGGTTTTTCTCATCAAAATCATAGTAATCGTCTGCCAGATCACGCATTGGCACGAGGCCTTCGCAAAGATTGTCGTTGAGCTCCACATAAAGGCCCCATTCGGTCACGCCGGAGATAATGCCGGAGAATTTATCTCCGATATGCTCCTGCATGTATTCGACTTGCTTGTATTTGATCGACGAACGTTCGGCCGTAGCAGCGAGCTGCTCCATTTCACTGGAGTGCTTGCACTGGTCCTCAAGTTTCTGAAGATTCACACTGCGCCCGCCTGCAAGATAGCGATCAAGCAAACGGTGGACCATCATGTCGGGATAACGGCGTATGGGAGATGTAAAATGTGTATAATATTCAAATCCCAGTCCGTAATGCCCGATGTTGTCGGCTGTATAAATAGCCTTAGCCATCGAACGTATGGCAAGAGTCGACAGATAATTTTCCTCTCCTCTGCCCTTCACTTCCGCAAGCATACGGTTGATCGAACGATTGATCTCCTTGGGAGTTCCCGATGCTTTGATCTTGTAGCCGAATGTTCTGGCAATCGCGGCAAGATCAGCCAGACGTGACGGATCAGGCACATCATGTACTCGATAGACAAATGCCTTGGCTTTTTTCTTGCCCTGCGGTTTGCCGACAAATGTAGCGACCGTACGGTTGGCAAGCAGCATGAATTCTTCAATCAGTTTATTGGCATCCTTAGAAACCTTGAAGAATACACCCAATGGCTTGCCGGCTTCGTCAATATGGAACTTCACTTCCGCTCTGTCAAACTCGACGGAGCCGTTCTCATAACGCTGCCGACGGAGTATCTTAGCCAGCTCATCAAGTTTCTTAATAGCTTCGACACAATCACCAAGACCGGTTTCAATTACGTCCTGAGCTTCTTCGTAAGAGAAGCGACGGTCCGACCTGATTACTGTGCGGGCAATTTTTGATGTGAGCACCTTGCCGTCATCATCCATGTGGAAAATCACGGAGAATGCCAGTTTGTCTTCATTAGGACGCAACGAGCATATGCCGTTGCACAAGTGCTCAGGCAACATCGGAACGACGCGGTCAACCAGATAAACAGAAGTGGCACGTTTCTGCGCCTCGCGGTCTATAATCGTATCGGGATGCACATAATGCGTCACATCCGCGATATGGACCCCGATCTCATAATGTCCGTTCGAAAGACGCCGGAATGAAAGCGCGTCATCAAAATCCTTTGCGTCAGCCGGGTCAATGGTGAATGTGAGAACATCACGCATGTCGATACGCTGCGCCACGACTTCCTCTGTAATGCCGGCGCCGATCTTATCCGCCGCCTTTTCTACTGCCGACGGGTATTTGTAAGGCAATCCGAATTCAGCAAGGATAGCATGGATCTCGGTATTGTTCTCCCCTGCCTTGCCAAGAATGTCGACAACCTCTCCACTTGGATTCTTGAAATCGTCTTTCCATTCCGTGATCCGTACCACAGCCTTATCTCCGGTCTTGCCGCCTTTGAGCTTTGCCTTAGGAATAAAAATGTCTGTAGCCAGATATTTGGAGTCGGTCAGAAGATAACCGAAGTGTTTGTCGACTTTCAGCGTTCCGATGAATGTCTGCTCCTTTTTCTCAATTATTTCTATAACCTCTGCTTCAGGCTCGGCCCCTCTTCGATGAGCTGCGATATTGACTTTCACTCTATCGCCATTCAGAGCATGCATCGAATTGCGCTCAGCTACAAAAATGGTCTCGCCATCAGAATCGGTAATTACAGAATTCTTGCCATTACTACGACGGACAAACACACCGATAGCTTCATTGCCCCGCTGAGGAGACTTGTATTTACCCGGCGAAACCTCTATGATTTCACCGTTGAATGCCATCTCGACCAGCTGCAAAGCTATGTTGCGCTGCTGAACTGCTGTTTTAGCCCCTATAGCATGGGCAACTTGCTTATAATTATATGTGTTGTTCTTTTGCTGCATGACAAAGTCCATCACCTTCTTCACGAGGGCAATGTTGCTTTTCGAGCTTGCAGCTTTTGCTGATTGAGCCATAGTAGTTGAAAATTAAGAGGTATATAAAAATTAGAATTGATACAATAGGAGACTCAAGACGGCATCAGGCGTCAATATTTGCGTAATTGGCGTTTGACTCTATGAAATCACGACGGGGGCCGACATCTTCGCCCATCAGCATTGAGAAAATACGATCAGCTTCAACAGCATCACTTATTGTCACCTGCTTCAAGAGGCGCTGTTCGGGGTCCATTGTGGTGTCACGGAGCTCTTCCGCGCTCATCTCTCCTAATCCTTTATAACGCTGGACTTTGGTTTTTTCTCCATTGACAGCGATAAATTGTTGAACCTGGGCATCTGTCCAGCAGTATTCCTCTGCTTTTCCACGAGTACATTTATACAACGGAGGAGTGGCCAGATAAAGATATCCCTGCTCAATGATCGGACGCATGCGACGGAAGAAGAATGTCATCAGCAGAGTTGCGATATGACTACCGTCGACGTCGGCATCGGTCATGATGATAATCTTATGATAGGCAAGGCGTGAAATATTGATGGCCATCGGGTCCTCTTCCGTTCCGATCGTCACTCGCATTGCGCGATAGAGGCTTGTGATTTCCTGATTGTCAAGGATCTTATGATCCATAGCTTTCTCAACATTCAGAATCTTGCCTCGCAGAGGAAGAATAGCCTGGAATGTACGGTTTCGGCCCTGCTTGGCGGTACCGCCGGCCGAATCACCTTCGACAAGGAACAACTCACAGTCTTCGGCATGACGCGAAGAGCAGTCCGCAAGCTTACCGGGCAGGCCGCCTCCCGAAAGCGGAGACTTGCGCTGAATTTTCTGGCGGGCGTTCAATGCCGCATGGCGAGCCTGGGCTGCAAGTACAATCTTATCGACAATAACCTTAGCTTGACGCGGATGTTCTTCAAGATAATATCTGAGAGCCTCGCTGACAGCAGCCGAGACAGCTCCCTGGACTTCACTGTTGCCAAGTTTGGTTTTAGTCTGGCCTTCGAACTGAGGTTCCATTACTTTCACGGAAATCACTGCAGTCAAACCCTCACGGAAGTCATCGCCGGAAACTTCAATCTTAACCTTTTCAAGGAGTTTGTTATCTTCGGCATATTTCTTGAGAGTGGTAGTAAGGCCACGGCGGAAACCGGTCTGGTGGGTACCACCTTCGATTGTATGGATGTTATTCACAAACGAATACACATTTTCATTGAATGTGGTATTGTATGTCAAGGCCACTTCGACCGGAATACCCTGGCGCTCAGTGTTGAGATGTATCACGTCGTTGATCAGAGACTCTTTGTTGGAATCAAGATACTGCACGAATTCACGAAGGCCATCGCGGGAATAAAAGACTTCCTGGCGGGGATTTCCGGCATCATCAACTTTGCGCATATCGGTAAGCGTAAGGGTTATTCCTGCATTCAGGAATGCAAGGTCACGCAAGCGGTTGGCCAATGTGTCATAATCGTATTCCGACACAGTAAAAATGCTTGTGTCGGGACGGAATGTCACTGACGTTCCGGTCGAATCGGTATCTCCTATGATTGTAAGTTCACATGTGGGCTTGCCATAGGCATACTCCTGCATATATATCTTGCCATCACGGCGAACTTCCGCTCTAAGATACGATGAAAGTGCGTTCACACAAGAAACACCTACGCCATGCAGACCGCCTGATACCTTATAAGAGCCTTTGTCGAACTTGCCGCCGGCATGAAGAACTGTCAGAACCACTTCAAGGGCGCTTTTATGCTCCTTTTCGTGCATATCGACCGGAATACCGCGTCCGTTGTCAACAACAGTTATCGAGTTGTCGGCATTTATAGTCACCTCAATATGACTTGCATAGCCTGCAAGGGCTTCGTCAATAGAGTTGTCGACCACCTCATAAACCAAGTGGTGCAATCCCTTGAAACTGATATCGCCAATATACATGGCCGGGCGCTTTCTTACGGCTTCCAAGCCTTCAAGCACCTGAATATTACTCGCGCTATAAACTTCTGATTCGCGTTCTTTGTCTTCTGACATGATTATATGTTCTATAGTTATTTTCGTAATTATTTTACCACACAAAATTACTAAAAAGATCGCAATTTAACAAATGCGAGTCTTTAAATATGGCTTATTTGCTCTGTGTCGGCTCTTTATCAGCGATCAATAGGGGGCTATTTGTCACTGGCCATTATCTGAGAAAGGCGATTTTCGAGTTCGGTGGAACTCAGACGAGTGGTGAGCGCTCCCCTATGGGCTATGGAGATATTGCCGGTTTCTTCCGATACGACTATCGCAAAAGCGTCTGTAGCCTGTGAAATGCCGAGGGCAGAGCGATGGCGCAGACCCAAAGCCCTCGGAACATTGCGGTCATGACTGACCGGAAGAATGCATCCGGCGCTTCTGATCCGATCATGATCAATAATCATAGCACCGTCATGCAACGGGGAATTTTTAAAAAAGATGTTTTCGATCAGACGCGAATTGATATCGGCATCAATTATATCGCCACTCTTCTCATATGATTCCAATGGTATTTCCTGCCTGATTACTATCAGTGCGCCGGTTTTGGTCTTAGACATATTCATACAGGCATAGACAATCGGAAGCACATACTTGCGGGTGTCCGCAGATGAATTGTGCTTTTCATGCCTGAACAGATTCTTAAGAAATCTCCAGCGTTTATGATCGCCAAGTTCGACAAGAAAGCGCTTTATCTGATCCTGAAACAAGATCACAAGCACCAAAAGGCCTATTCCCATAAACTGATCGAGAATCGAGCCAAGAAGCTTAAGCTCTATGATCTGCGATGTCAGCACCCATACTATTATAAATGCCAGCACACCGAAAAATATATTCAATGTGCCGCTCTCTTTCATTATTCTATAAAGATAAAAGAGCAGGAGTGCCACTATGGCTATATCAAAAGCATCTTTGATGCCAAACTGAATCATATCAATGCGTATTTGAAGAATTGAGCAAATTGAAAAGAGCTACCGTCTGAGCAGCTTCACGTATATCGTGAACGCGAATAAAAGAAGCACCTTTGGTCAGGGCTATTGCATCAAGGGCTACCGTCGGAGCAAGAGCTCCAGCAGGATCTATCCCAAGGCTCTTGGTTATCATTGATTTCCTTGAGACCCCGACAAGCACCGGACAGTCCAACGAAGAGAAAGCCTCCAGACCGCTCATCAGTTCGAAATTTTGTTCAAGGGTCTTGCTGAAACCAAATCCGGGATCAACAATCACATCAGCTACTCCGGCAAGCCTCAACCGGCGCAACTTGACCGAAAGATCTGAAACCACATCGGCCACGACATCGGTATATGCCGTAAACTGCTGCATGGTTGCCGGAGTCCCGCGCATGTGCATAAGTATATAGGGCGTTTTCAGCCGGGCTACCGTATCAAACATACCGGGGTCCAGCGTTCCGCCGGAAATATCATTAATGATATCAGCCCCCATCTCTTCTATGGCAGCCGTAGCCACATCTGCGCGAAAAGTATCAACCGAAACCGGAATTTCAGGCGCTATGCCGCGCAATACAGCCATGCCCTTGCTCAGCCGACTTATTTCTTCCTGAGGCGAGATATCGTCAGCGCCCGGCCGCGATGAATAAGCTCCGATATCAATAAAATCAACCCCCTCTTCAATCATTGACTCAATGCGCAAGCCTATTTCGGCCTCATGCATTGTGCGTGAGCCACTATAAAAGGAGTCGGGCGTAACATTTACTATCCCCATCACTTGCGGACGGTTATAAACATGGAGGCGACCTTTCAAATTAAGCGAAAACGGAGCAAACATCGCAGATTATACTACATAAATTAATATCACGCGAAATTAGTTAAAATTTTGCTCATCCACAAATCAATTCTACAAACTCATCAGCCGTTTTCCAACCTATATAAACCACAACACGACCTCTCTTCCCAGAGAAGTCGTGTTGTTGTCTTAGCAATAAGACTCTACAAACCTAACATAAAAACACATTTACTATTATGCAATTCTTCTCATATAACTAATGATTTTACGCTAAGATACTAACAATCTATACTAACCCTAAAACTAAAAATCATTGATTAATTTCGATATTCCTGAGGTGAAAAAACCGAGGCTGATTGCTATCGGCTGAGGCTTTCTCGCATTGCAAAATTATATCTATTCTGAGGCATACGCAATACCTTAACGGTTAAATTGAGTCCATATAAAGCAGTTTCGGATATTTGTACACTGAAAATCAATAAGATATGCATTTCGCTACAAACGAAAATATAGAATGTTATATGTATTAATTGAGATAAAATATATCGTTTTGTGTATTCATATGCAACAAATGACACCCCTTTTTCGGGTCATGAAACAGATTTTATATTCATTAGATCACTCTCAAATGTCTCTCTTGAGACTGCTCTATTTTTAAGTTTGTTGCGATATGTATAAATGGTGTACACCGAATAGTTCAGCATCTGAGCGATACGCGAACTTTCCTCTATTCCAAGTCTCATAAATGCGATAATGCGCAAGTCGGTGTTAAGCTTCTCACCTTCGCGCAATACAATTTGCTCATCCGGGCGAAGGAGCTTATTGACCTCCGACACAAAGTTGGGATAGATGTGAAGAAACGCATCATCAAACACATCATAGAACTCTTTTGAGTGCTCTTCTATATATTTGCCCTGCTTTGTTATTTTGAGCAGATCATCAATCTTGCCGGTGGTTATTTTCCGATTGACCATTTTATTGAATTGCGTCAGTTTATCCATGTATATCGAACACAAGTTCAAAAACTGCGAGATATATACATCCTTAATACTGTTGGCGTCTTCCAGTCGTAGCGCCATACGATTCATCTGCCGATTTTTTCGATGAAGCACATAAAGTGTAATGGCGAGTATCATCAGCAAAACAGCCATAACCACCATAATGACATACAGCCTTACGTGCGCACTCCTGATTTCCGCTTTGTGGGCCCTTTCGATTATCGGCAAAACCTGTGAAGACTGCAGGATGCGCAATGGCGCATTGCACTCTACCGCATCTGACAAGGCTACGGAGAGATAGTCATATGCATGCTGCACATCGCCATTGAGATAAATGGTCTTGCCAAGTTCCTGCAGGGATGCCACTTCAAGAGTAGCGCCACGGGTATCCGCAATAGCTGACAACGCCAAGTAGTATTCATAAGCATAATGCTCCCCTCTCGCCTTTGATATTTCGGCGAGCAGATGACAAGCTCGCGCATACAGATTGTCCTCCGGTTGCAACTGATCAATCAGCAACATCGCAAGCGCCTGGGTCTTGGAATACTCTTTATTATAATAGTAGTATTCGCCCATATTCAGCATATATCGCGGAGATCCTTCTTCCAGGTGACCGATCAAAGACTTTTGGGCGTCATGAGATTTGGCCATATATCGGTCATATACATCCGGATAATTAACATAGTAAGCTGCGATATAGAAATACATCTGCCGTGCAGCATCGAAATACTCTTCCTGAAGGCCTTCGTGAAGTGACTCGAAGTCAATCCGTGAAAGTTCGTCCTCAGCCTGGCTGATAAACGCCAGTAGCGGCAGATAGGTCAGACGTCTCAATTCAAAGCGCACTGCCACAGAATCTTGCTTCAGATCACGAGCCAAGCGCGCTCCTTTATCATAGATTGAAACAGCTGAATCCGTATTATAAGCGTTATACATATCACCAAGCATCAAGAGTGTAGACAAGCGATCACTTGAAGATATCGAACCGCTTTTCAGTACGCTCTTGAGAGAATCAATTGACGCACGGCGCCTGGATATATACAACTCACGATGCTCAAGCTCCGAGTCAAGAGTCTTGAGCATTGAAGCAACCTCCTTGCGGCCGATAGTTTCACTGCCGGCCACAAGGAGGTTTACAAAAATCATCAACACGGCAAGTACCTGAGCTTTGCCGAATCGACTTGGTGAGTTAAAGAATCTGGACATTAAGTTTGTCATATGCTCGTTCCGCTTTTGCTCTTGCTTCTTCTACGGAGTCTGCGGTGGCGAGTATCACGCCCATGCGGCGATGGCCTTTGACTTCGGGTTTGCCGAATATACGCATCTGCACACCGGGTTCTTCCAGAACTTTTTCCAGATTGTCCATGACAACCTCGGTGCTATCGCCTTCAACCACTACCGCACGAGATGCCGACGGGCCGAGGAAACGTATTTCCGGGACGGGAAGACCAGTCAGTGCACGTGCATGGAGGGCGAACTCGCTGAGATCTTGTGAAATCATGGTGACCATGCCTGTGTCATGAGGGCGCGGAGAAACTTCGCTGAAAATCACTTCTTCGCCACGGATAAACAACTCCACGCCAAAAATGCCATATCCGCCAAGCGCATCGGTCACTTTACGGGCAATTTCCTGAGCGGCCTCCTTGGCTGCGGGGGCCATAGGCTGAGGCTGCCAAGAATAACGGTAGTCACCATCGACCTGAATATGTCCAATTGGCTCACAGAACGAAGTGCCGGCAACAGAACGCACTGTAAGTAATGTGATTTCATAATCAAATTTCACAAAGCCTTCCACGATGACACGTCCTGCACCAGCGCGACCGCCTTCCTGGGCGATCTTCCAAGACTTTTCAATATCTTCAACTGTTTTGATTACGCTTTGGCCATGACCGCTTGATGACATGATCGGCTTCACCACACATGGAATGCCGATCTCTTCTACAGCAGCCTTGAATTCTTCAAAATCGGATGCAAAACAATATGGCGAGGTCTTCACTCCAAGATCTTCGGCAGCAAGCCGACGTATTCCCTCGCGGTTCATGGTCAGCAGAGCCGCTTTCGCGGTGGGAGTAACGTGGAATCCTTTTTCTTCAAGTTCAACCAACACCGGAGTAGCGATAGCCTCCACTTCGGGAATTATATGATCAGGCTGTTCCTCTATTATAGCAGCGCGCAGCGCATCGGCATCGAGCATGCTAAATACGCGGCTTTTGTCGGCCACATGCATGGCGGGAGCATTGGCATACTTGTCACAAGCGACAACCTCCACTCCCATGCGCTGGAGTTCGATTGCCACCTCTTTACCTAACTCGCCACTGCCAAGGAGCATGGCTTTGCGACCGCTTTTGGTCCACTTGCTTCCAATCTTTGTCATCTGGATTTAATAAATGATAATGAATGATTACAATATGCTGCAAATTTACCGATTTTCTACGAAATATCGTTCAAACTAACAATTTATTTTGTAACTTCGCCCAAAGACCGGAAATTCCACCGAAGAACAAGACACAGTGTTTCACTCTGCCGGAATGGCGACAGAACCACCTATCATGAAGATATATTTACAGCAAAAAAGGCCGGGTCGTGCGCGGCAAGCAATAGCGCCCTGCCCCATAGAACTTCCCGCCGGGCTGAATACCACAGGCGCATTGATCAGTTCGCTTGTGCGCATTATGGTATCGGCATACAACGATCGCATTGATAATGTTCCGGCAGATCCGGATGCTGACCGCCAGGCGAGTCCGATAGCCGAAGATCAGGTTGAGAATCTCGCTGAAGCAGGTCGCATTGCATTCGGCCTCATCTGTAATAGCAAGAAGGAAGATCCTGAAAAAGCCATTGCCAATGCACTGCAATGCCATGAGGATGGTATTTTCAAGATGTTCCTCAACGGAAGCCAACTCGGCCCGAATGAAAGCCGGATTGAAATTACCGACGGAGATACACTTACAATCGTACGCCTGACCATGCTATCAGGCAGAATGTGGTAAAAACACCAAGCTTATGAAAATCCATTGGAACAACAGCTACAACGACCTCTGTGTGCCCTACATTGAAAAATTGAGCAGCGGATTACACAAAACTCACGAGCTATCAGGCGAGGTTTATGAACTGCTCAGACATTTTTTCAATGATATCGACCAGACATGCCGTGAATCTCGATTCGAGACAGCGCTACAAAGTTATTTTAAGCAGCGTGGAGTCTGGAACACATTGGAGTTTCTCGAATGGGGATTACGCCCTGCGATAGACTATCTGTTCGGCGGCAGCCTGGATGACCCTGCCGCCTGTAAAGAGTGGACTGACCTTTTCGGGGAATACATCAGACTTGAAGCCAAAGCGCCATATACCACAGGCTATACCCGCCATTCCATGCGTTCCACCCGTCTCAGCCTTCACATTCGCAAAATAGCGCAGGCGCTCCGGCAATTCGTACTACTCAAAGCCACCGGATTCACGACGGCCCAAATACTCAGGAAAGGGCGCACCCCTGATGAACAACAAATGTTTTCCGATATAATCAGCATTGATTACTGGCTTGCAGCCAAAATTTCAACAGGCGACAGGGAATGCATCGACTACCTGATCGAAGCTATGACCTCTGAAAACAATGCCAACCGCATGTATTTTGATCATTTCCGAGCTATCTCTCTAAGCGGCAATCGTGAATTATTAGAACTTGAGGGCAAATTGCTGCTTGCTGCACGTATGCAGGAAGGGCTACGGCAAGCTATCGTAGAGACTATGGATGAAGGCCAGCCGGAAAGTTTCATATATCTATTGAAGATTATAATAGACAATAACCTTCAGCGGTTTTCTGCTGTAAGAAGAGGTCTTGCCGTGGCCACCGGATTTGGAGATCAGGAAGCAACAGAACGTATCACGGAAAAATTCTTCACACTCGTATTCCACCTTACATCAGACCGCAACAACGCAGCGAAAGCTATTGGCAGTAATGACCCCATGACTGTTTACTTAGCGTTGTGGGCTATGTCTTTCTTTGACGTAGACAGCATAAAACTTCCTGTCCGGGAGTTACTTGAGTACTCCCCCGCTTATATTGCTGAAGCAGCTGCCTTGTTTATAGGGCATCTACAAGATGTCAATTTAATCAACGAGATGACATCTCTTGCACTTCGAGTCCGATCTCAAGACCACAGAGTAATAGCAGGGCTCCTTGACATGTATCTGAGTGACACACGTTTTCACCTCTATCTGAGAGCGCATGAAAATGACATGCAAATCCCGGACCTCAGTTGCTATTTTGACTCCAAAGAAGATGCCGAAACTGATTTTGCTTTGCTGACAGCTCTGTATGCTTCAGTCAAAAATACTGAGATCTTTGATCCATATGTTTTTCCGTGGGTAAGCAGATCCATTACAAAAAGCCGGATTGCCCAGAAAATTTGCAGACTGGCACTGCTGATATCTTCTCCGGACTATACAGAGAAGGCTCTCGGCTATATCTGTTCATTGGAACCGTGTGACAGAGGACTCTATATCAAATATCTATTATATAGGTGTCAGACGCGGCGCCAGATTGAATTCGCTGTCGCCATGATGGCTGACAAAGGCAGCAATGCTCGTGAACAGGCCTGCCGGATAGTCAGAAATTTGCATGACTGGAATGATTTGGCAGACGAAGACTATCTTGCAATGGAGTCGCACCTGCGCTTCAAAGCGGCGCCTATGCGCACATGTATTATAGAAATTCTCGGCTCGCTTCCCGACTACAAAGCCATGTGCTCCGTAAGACGCCTTGTCTCAGATAAATCCGCAGACCGCAGACTGGCCGGTCTCAGCATACTTAAAAACTGGATTGACAAAGGCGAGAAAGCCGAAGCCATAAACGCACTGAAGCCCGATCTTTCGGCCATAGCCAACCCAACAACCAAAGAACAGGTGCTGCTTGAGGTCATTTTTGCCGAAAACGATTCGAAAGGGAATATTTACACACCGGAAAATGGATTCGGCCTATATTCCTGCGATGCCAAAATTTCTGTCAACGTAACACGCCCGGCTGATTTCAGCCCGGAAAAAGCGCTGGCATTCAAGCCGGATGGGAATATCTTAAAAAAGGTCCTGCAGAAAAGAAATAATCATGCCGTAGAACTGATTCGGGCCATTACCGATTTGATCGAAAAACATGCCGATTACGAATTCACGGATCGATACGGAAATATTTCACGCTTAGGCAATACAGTGCAGAAATCTTATAAGCGGGGGCTTGAATCTCTCGCTATGCCCGAAGTATGGAAAGAGTTTTACGATAAAGAGATCCGCTCCCCTGAAAATATTTTGCGCCTTTGGCTTTCAACAATCACCCCCAACGCCTCCGACAAACCATTTTATCCGATTTTGAAACGCATCTTAGGCCGGGCTTTCGATCCTGACATCCTGAAGCCGATTGAAAACTCCACTTACTTTCATTCGGCAATTGACATAGTATCCGCTCTTGCAGAAGAATACTGCAACGGGCAGGCCGTTTGGGAGATAGCGACGGATTCGATCTCGGATTTCGCACTTCGCATAAAAGCAGATGAGTGTATAAGAAACTATAGAGCCAACTCCTGGGAGTTGCCACAGGACCACTGCATCTACAACGTCCAACCGATAGCCACACTAATGGCAATCTGCAAAAACTCAAGCAGCAACATGCCGGATGACCTGTTTTTGCGGTCCTTTGCCGCCCGCTACGACTTACTATGCAAGACGAAATCATGCATAGCCGACGGCATCTTCTATCGAAACCCTCTCAACGTCATGGAATATCTCCGCGCATGGAATCTCGGAGCAATTTCAGATGAAGCCATGCTTAAAGAAATGATGTCAGGAGTTATGAGAAAGAGCATGATAGCTGAATTTTCGCAACGCTTGCCGTCGGCTGAGAAACCACGTTGGGTCCAACAACTCACACCACTCAGCGATCACGAATGCCGGCTGATCAACACAGCTATCGAGCGCATACTTGACATCGAATTGAAAAGAGGCGACTCAGAAACTCCGGTTTCTCCTTTGGCCTATGAAATCAGGGGCATCAGCGGAATTGACAGATTATTGCAGATATTGCAGGCTCTTGGTAAAGACAAACCCATAGCCAGAGGATATTGCGCCAACCTCAATAAACGCGAAATTCTGAGTTCCCTGCTGCAAGTCTGCACTCCGGCAGACTCAGACACTCCGGCAGAGCTAAAGCATAAAGCTAAAGCAGTAGGAATTACAGACGAACAACTTGCTGAAGCTGCGATGTTCTCACAGCGGTGGCTGGAAATCACAGAAGAAGCTATTGGCTGGAAAGGACTTGCAAGCGGCGCATATTACTTTATGGCTCATACGGCTGACACCCTCAGCGACCGCGCCAAGTCACGCATCTCAAGATATTCAGCGGTAGAGCCTGCAGACTTTGCTGATGGAGCCTGCGATCCGGCATGGTTTCATGAGATCTACAAAGAATTGGGGCGTAAACGCTACGAATTTATATACAATTCAGCAAAACATGTGGCCGATGGCAACCGTCACAGCCGTTCCCGCAAACTCTCTGATGCCCTACTCGGCAATCTGAAAGCAAAACAGGTCATGAAAGAGATTTCAGAGAAAAGAAACAAGGATCTGGTAGTGTCCCTTGGATTGATTCCTCTGGCTCGCAACAAGCATAGCGACCTCAAAGAACGCTACATTTTCCTCAACAAGTTCCTGAAAGACAGCAAGCAGTTTGGCGCACAGCGTCAGGCAAGCGAGGGTCGCGCTGTTAAACTCGCTCTTGACAATCTCGCCCGCACGGCAGGCTATGGAGACTCCACGCGCCTGACATGGAGCATGGAAGCCACTCTCGTTAAAGATGCAGAAAAATACTTTGCCCCAAAACATTTTGACGGTGTCAGCTTAAGACTGCTTATCAACGACGGTGTCCCTGAAATAATCTGCGAAAGCAACGGCAAGATTTTGCAAAACATTCCTTCAAGGCTCAAAAAAGGGACTTATGTAAGTGATCTGAAGGAAGTGTATAAACAATTGAAAGAGCAACACACCCGTGGCCGGGCTTTACTCGAACAGGCGATGATCGAATCTGCCGAATTTACAGGATCTGAAATCAGCAGCCTTAAAGAAAATCCTATAATATGGAACATGTTTTCACGCCTCGTACTTGTAACGGACAGCGGACAGACCGGTTTCCCCGGAGAAGACGGAGCGTCAATCATTTCAGCCGAAGGTGTTATTAATACAATAAGCGCAGACAATCGGCTTCGTATCGCTCATCCCTTCGACCTGTTTTCCGGCAAAGAATGGAGCGCATATCAGGCTTTTGTTTTTGACCATCAGTGGAGGCAGCCGTTCAAGCAGGTGTTTCGTGAACTATACATACCTACAGCTGAAGAAAAAGACTCAAGCCGATCCATGCGCTATTCCGGCAATCAGATCATGCCGGCTCGCACTGCGGCTCTGCTAAAAAAGCGGCAGTGGACGGTAGACTATGATTGCGGCCTTCAAAAAATATGCTTTAACAGCAATGTGACGGCAGTACTATATGCAATGGCTGACTGGTTTTCACCTGCTGACATCGAAGCGCCGACATTGGAATATGTCGAATTCCATGACCGCAGGACATTCAAAGATAAGAAAATTTCAGAAGTTCCCCCGATCGCGTTCTCTGAAATCATGCGGGATGTTGATCTTGCCGTGAGCGTGGCTCATGCAGGAGGCGTAGACCCGGAAACCAGTCATTCCACCATCGAAATGCGACGTGCTATTGTCAGCCACACCCTGCCTATGTTCGGATTGGACAATGTTTGCCTTGCCGACAACTTTGCAAAGGTCAAGGGGCGGCTCGGCTGTTATAACATCCACCTTGGCAGCGGAACGATCCACAAAGAAGGCGGAACTCAGATAGCCGTACTCCCGGTCCATACTCAAAATCGCGGGCGCATCTTTCTTCCATTTCTTGACGAAGATCCGAAAACCGCAGAAATCATTTCCAAAATATTGCTTTTCGCAAATGACTCCGGTATCAAAGACCCGTCAATCCTTAATCAGCTATGACCGGAAGCCGGCTTTTGACGGGGCCGGCTTTGGCGAAGCAAGATTAGTTGGATTTCTGTTTGAATTATTCATCGGAAATCGTTAATTTTGTCAGCGAATTTTCAACCCAATTTTAATTAAGGTAAAATGAGAAAAAATATCGTAGCAGGCAACTGGAAAATGAACACCACGCTGCCCGAAGGAATCAAGCTCGCCGAAGAAGTCAATGCGGCTCTCGCCGGCGCCGAGCCCAAGTGCGACGTTGTCATCTGTGTTCCTTTCACTCACCTTGCATCAATCAACAATGTGATTGACAAAAACAAGCTTGGTCTTGGAGCTGAAAACTGCGCAGACCACAAATCAGGCGCATACACCGGTGAAATTTCAGCCCCTATGGTTGCCTCGACAGGCGCTACTTATGTGATCCTCGGTCACTCGGAGCGTCGTCAGTACTACGGCGAAACTTCTGAAACTCTCCGTGAGAAAGTACGTCTCGCCCTTGACAACAACCTCACCCCTATTTTCTGCATCGGTGAAGTTCTCGAACAGCGCGAAGACGGCAGCTTCTTCGACGTAGTGAAAGCACAGATCGAAGAAGGTCTCTTCAACCTTAGCGCTGAAGAATTCGGCAAGATCGTTCTCGCCTATGAACCCGTATGGGCCATCGGAACCGGCAAGACCGCTACTGACGACCAGGCTCAGGAGATGCATGCATTTATCCGCAAGACAATCGCCGACAAATACGGCAAGGAAGTCGCTGACAACACCTCGATTCTCTACGGTGGCAGCTGCAAGCCTTCAAACGCAGCCCAGCTTTTTGCCAAACCCGACGTAGACGGTGGCCTCATCGGTGGTGCCGCTCTCGAAGCAGCATCATTTATGGGCATTGTAAACGCATTCTGATACAGATTTAAATATATATTCCCGCACGTGATCTGAACGACCCTCGGCTCAATCATTTTCCGTGCGGGAATTTCTACTTAACCCAATCACTCCGCCAAACAACACTATCAGCCATGAAGAAAATCCTGCTTCCGCTTGTCGCACTGCTGACCGCTCCGGCAGCTGTTGCTGAAACCGAGATTGTGACCATTGTCGATCACATCACAAGCGGCACATCAAACGTTATCAATCAGCCGGAAGAGCTGCTGAAACGACTGCTCCCGGTCGAAGGTGTTGAAGAGGAGTCAAAAGAAGAAATCGCGCGTCCGGTCAACGGACGCATGGCCGGATTCAGGGTACAAGTGTTCAGCGACAACAATGCGCGTACCGCTAAAAATGAAGCGCGTTCCAAGCAGCGCATCATATCATCCCGTTTTCCGCAATATCAGACTTATGTCATGTACACTTCTCCATACTGGCGACTGAAAGTGGGAGATTTTCGCACCCAGCAGGAAGCAAACGCTGCGGCAGATGAACTTCGCCGGGCATTTCCTGCCTACAGTAAAGAAATTCGCGTGGTGCGCGATCGTGTGACAGTACATGAATAATAAACCACTCACAACAACACAATGGCTGCTGAAATTAGTGACGAAACTATCAGGGAAATTGCATCCCACTACGAAGCGATACTGAATCTTTTAGGCGAAGACACTACCCGCGAGGGATTAGTCAAGACCCCCATGCGCGCGGCAAAAGCTATGGCTTATGCCACTCGCGGCTATCGGCAAGATCCTGACGCCATCATCAATGACGCTGTTTTTTCACATGAAGGCTCTCGCATGGTGATCGTCAAGGATATTGAATTTTATTCCCTGTGCGAACATCACATTCTGCCGTTTTTCGGAAAAGTGTCAGTCGGATATATCCCTGACGGCAAAACCATCGGACTGAGCAAACTCGCAAGACTGGTCGATTTCTATGCCCGCCGTCTGCAGGTTCAGGAACGCATGACAGCCCAGATCTGCAATATCATAATGGAAAAGTTAAACGCCAAAGGTGTAATAGTTGTGTGTTCGGGAGAACATCTATGTATGAAGATGCGCGGAGTCGAGAAGCAAGATTCAACTACAACCACCATTGAAACAGCCGGTGTGTTTTCAGACAGCAATACCTTGCGTGACGACTTTTTTCATGCAATTTCACACTGATCAACACCACCCGCTCAAATTGGGCGACAAAACCTGCCCCTGTAAATGATTTTCTATCACTTGTGTTGACTGATCAACTTCAGCGAGAGTGCTTGTCAAAGTCTTTCCATATCAGCCTTTATCTCGTCAAGTTTGACAAGATTTGACACAATAGCGTAGATTGTAAGACCCGCCGGAGTGTGGATGTGGAGCTTGGCGGCTATATTTCGGCGATGTGTCATCACCGTATTGACCGAGACCCCCATTTCAGATGCAATCTCTTTGTTGGACAAGCCCTTCACAATACCCACTATAACTTCCTTTTCACGAGGACTAAGATCCTTTCCACGGTCATCGGTATCTTCCGAGTCTACATTGCGCCGCATCATATCTATGATGGAATCCGCCGGATCATAGATGGAAAGCGTATCATCAAACCACTTTAACAAGCTTTGAGGATATTGCTGACTGAGCAAAGCTATCAGTTTTAACGGATGAGATGACGCACTTTTCAGCACACTCCAGTCAACACCTATAACAGACGGATCGACAATAAGTACTGACGGGTGAAATGCCGCAACCTCCTCAAGATAATTCAACGCGCTGATGTCCTTGACAGTAACATTTCCGTCCTGAAATCTTCGCAATATGCTTGCCATCCCGGATGCCTGTATGGCAGAGGGCAGGAGAAGTCCGATGTTTATATGGCGCATCATCTTATAGATTCTGATTGTTTTCCATTCGTGTCATAAGAGGGATCAGTATATTATTCTCTATATGAGCATGAGAATTCAGATCTTCCTCACAGTTATATATATCCGCCAGAGCATCATACATTCTGAACGGCATGGAAGTGGAATAGTAGCGCAATATGATATTCTTCAGATCGGCAAGTTTTTCAGCAACCTCATCGTCATGTGAACGGCGGAACACATCAATACTATAATCAGACTGATGGCCTTCGCACATATCTTTCACATATGGGAACACCACGGTTTCCTCATAACTGAAATGCTTTCTGACAAGATCTGTGTAGTCATCAAAAAACTTTACAATTATCGGATTTATGTCACTATGTGTATCATCAAGAGCGTTACAAAGATTCGTGCGGATGTGAGGCAGTTTGTATGAAAGATAGTAGTCATGCGAATTGTGAAGAAAGTAGACCACATCAACCGGAGAAATCCGATGCAGCGCCTCGGTGTCAATCTCCCCTGAAAGGAGAAAATTTATTATAAGTAGAAACGAATCGGTGTTTATGCCGGATTCCTCACAGAGTTCCTCTATGGTTTTGTTGCCAAAACCAAGAGGAAGTGAGAAACGGCTGAGGACAGTGAGTACATTATAGTCATATTCTATAAGATCTACAACACTATCTTTCGCTGTAAATTGTTTACTGAGCATCACACTGGTTCTTAGGCTTCCGGTTCTGCGTTTTCTTCAGGAGCTTCTTCCGGCTTGAACTCTGTGATCCCGCCTGCAAGCAGTTGATTGTACCAGGTGAGAAGCTTGCGGATATCGGAAGTATAAACCTTCTCACGATCAAAATTCGGAAGAATCTCGGCGAAGTATTCACGCACGGCAGTATCGTTGCCGATGGCCTTGATATCGACCTGCTCGCCATTGTTTTTTGCCTTGACGGATTCAAGTACTTCCCACAAGGGCACATCTCCTTCATCGGTATAAATTGAAATGTCACCCAAAGAGATGACCTTATCGCGGGCATATGCAGGAGTGCGCTTGCCATCGGCAACAGACTCTACAATCAGCATGTTTTTGCCGCGATTTGACAAGCGGAACAATCCGGGACGTCCGGATATTGAAAGAATATTTTTAAGCATGGTTCTTTTTATTGATGAATTTGGTTAGCTGCAGACAAAGGTACAAATTTTGACGGTTGCCTCAAAATTTATCCGAAAAACCATAACGCGAAAAACCGGGCGGAACCAGATTCAGTCGCAGAGCATGACCTATTTTCATCATTGCTTATCAGAGGGTGTTCCTCCGGCATCTTGCTCAGTTGTATAGCTATTAGTCAGGAATACAGTGAAAATCGGGAAGAATATAAGTCCTACTGCCGATAACACAACTCCAAGAACTCTCCCGGTTGCAGTCATCGCATGAATGGAGCATCCGGCCGTTGTCAGACTCATGATTGACCATAAAAGCGATGACCAATAGTCTGTAACATCAGGATTGATGCCATTCTCCGCAACAAAAAATGTGAGTGAGCAAAAGTAGACACCAACTATCAGCACTATCAGATAAGTGGCAAGCATGTTCTTAACCCACTTTGACGAGGTCGTTGCGCCGGTAACTATAGTGAACACGTAAGCTGCACGGATCATCGGCACAAACTTCAGCAGATATTCGGCATGATTGTCAAGCGGTATATCAAAATAATGCAATATGTTCAGATATGGCACCGATACAAGTAAAAAGAACAGATGGTTTATCAGATATCTGCGCTTCTTAACCGAAAAAAGCATCTCGACAAACACATCGGCCATAAAGAACAGGCAGCACCAAAACTGAACTTTCAGATAGGTAGTATCGGCAAGAAAGGAGACATTGCGCAGAGTATCAAGCGTAATGAGAGTGATAAGCAGCAGAGACAGCACCACGACACCGAGGTGCATCCCTTTCATTATCCGGCCTCTGATCTTTAAATCCGTAGTTGAAACATTCATATGAAAACAAGCTCTACATTGTTATTTATACAACGGTTAGAGCTTGTTTTTGTTGATTTGTCTTATGTGTCCGATTTTTTACTGCTCTACCGGTCAGCAACCGGCATTAGCCACCGCAGATTTCCGGAACTGCGCCAGCTGATAGTAGACCATCACGGCTGTCACCATAGTAGCGACGAGGTCTGACAGCGGGAATGCAGTCCAGACACCATCAAGTCCCATACGTGGCGGAAGTAGCAGCAAAAGAGGTATCAGAAAGAGTACCTGCCTCGTCAGAGAAAGGAATATAGAAGATTTTGCTTTGCCTATAGACTGGAAAAGCGTGGTGGATACGACCTGAAATCCGACAACCGTAAACGCCAGTAATGAGATATGCAGACAGCGCGTCGTCTCTCTGATCAAAGCCGGATCATTTGAAAACGCCCGGCCTATATATTCCGGAAACAACAGCCCGATTGTCTGGCCGGTAGTCACAATGACAGTCGACACCCCTACGGCAAGCCAGAATGTCCGGCGCAGGCGATCAAGCCGCCCGGCTCCATAGTTATAGCCTATTATAGGCTGCATCCCCTGGCATATACCAACAACGACCATTGTCATCATCGATGTATAAGAAGTAAATATGCCTGCGGCTGCCACTGCCATATCTCCACCATGAAGATAAAGACTTTTGTTTATAATTACATTTATAAAACAAGCTGCGGCATTGACTACTGACGGCGCAGCCCCGATGGATAGCACCGGCAGTACTATTTTAGCCTTCAGCCTATACATTTCACGGCATCCGGAAAAGTGCAATGTGCTTTTCTTCGAGAAAAAATGAGACAGGACAAAGAAGGCCGAGATCATCATGGAGATATCCGTAGCGATAGCGGCACCTTTAATGCCCAGTTTCAAATAGAATATAAAAACAGGAGCAAGCGCCAGATTGCAACCGGCTCCGATCAGCATTGTCAGCATGGCTTTGACCGGATAGCCCGATGCTCTCATAAAATTATTGAATGTGAAAGCAAAGTTGGTCATAAACATCCCCGGTAGGATGTACAGCATAAACTCACGGGCATAAGGCAATGTGGCTTCACTCGCTCCGAACGCAATGAGTATTTCATCAATAAATATGGCGAAACAACACAGATAGCAGCACACAATTGCCATCAGAAGCACTAAAGAGCTACACAATGTGCGTCTTGCATCATCGAAATTTTTAGCGCCAAGCAGTATGGACAGTCGCGCCGATCCGCCGGCTCCTATCAGAACTCCCAGAGCGGCTGACAGATTCATGACCGGAAAAGTTATAGCCAGACCGGCGATAGCTTCCGGTCCTACACCCTGCCCTATAAATATGCGGTCAATTATGTTATAAAGAGACATAACCAACATGCCAACCACAGCAGGGAGGCTATAACGCCACAGCAGTCTTCCTACCGGCGACTCACTGAGTTCTCTTAATTTTGATGCGTCGTTACCAGACATTTTCATAGTGTTTCTATTACAAAATTACGAAAAGTTCATCTGGCAATTCAAAAATTAGTATTTTTTAGCGTTTAATTGAGATATAAATACTAATTTTGTTTTCTAAGAAAAAATAAGAATGGTCATCAGAATCTATAATGAAGTCTGTTAGTTTCGTATTGTTGCTTTTTGTGAGCCTTATCTGCAAGGCCAACGATCTCCCTATGTTTTGCCTGGCCGGACCGGTTGATTCGCTATGCGTTGTCATGGATGATGCCGGCCTTGAATGGCAAAACGAGCACACCTTTGATTCCGATGGTTCCCTTATCGAAATTGATGGTGAAGAGGTGGACTGCGAACGCGATTCAGCCGGACGAATATCATCAATCACACTCATTGAGGCTACTGAAGATGATGAAGATACATACGCCACAATAAAGATGCGGTTGTTTTATGATAAATCCGGCCGGGTTGTCAGAGCCGAGGCCGTATCAGGTGACGAGCAATGGGTCCAGACTTATACCTACGATTCCACCGGGCGCCTGACGGAGCAATGCTATAACATGAACGGTGTCGATGAGGTCAGAACATACACGTATCTGAAGTATGACAGATTCGGCAACTGGACAGAACGCCTTGAGAAATTAAAATCTATGGATCAGACCATCCGGCAATGCCGCAATATTGTCTATCTGGAATAACGACCTCTAAACCAATCACTCCAACAATATTCTCTATGTCAACGTACAAAATTATTGAGAAAGAGCATTTTTCCGAAAATGTAGTCAAACTTGAAGTGGAGGCACCTCTGATAGCCCGTTCCCGCCGTCCGGGACACTTCGTAATTGTTCGCACCGGGAACGGTGGCGAGCGCATTCCTCTTACCATCGCTGATGCTAATCTCAAGAAAGGCTCAATCACACTGGTTGTGCAAGCCGTCGGAGAAAGCACTCGCAAGATCTGTGCCCTTGAACCCGGAGAGTGCTTGACAGACGTTGTCGGGCCACTTGGGCAAGCCACACATATAGAGAAAGTCGGAACCGTGGTTTGCTGCGGAGGCGGAGTTGGCGTTGCGCCGCTGCTCCCGATTGTAAAAGCGATGAAAGAAGCCGGCAATCGTGTAGTGTCAATACTGGCAGCAAGGACTTCAGAACTGATAATACTTGAAAAGGAAGTTGCTGAGTATAGCGATGAGGTTATCATAATGACCGATGACGGTTCAAAAGGACAGAAAGGCCTTGTAACCGCCGGTCTTGAAGACGTGATAGCACGAGAAAAAGTTGATCAGGTAGTAGCAATCGGCCCTGCCGTGATGATGAAATTCGTCGCTTTGACCACCCGCAAGTACGAAATACCGACTATGGTCTCACTCAACACCATCATGGTTGACGGCACAGGAATGTGTGGTGCCTGCCGAGTGACTGTTGACGGCAAAACTAAATTCGTATGCATTGATGGGCCTGAATTCGACGCGCACAAAGTCGACTTCGATGAAATGATGATGCGCCTGAGAGCATATAACTGATTTTCAGAATATCTCATCTGTGCAACAACTATAATCCAGCCTCTTATATTAACCTCAATATCCTTATTCAGAAATGGATCAGAATACAAGCCGCGATGCAAAGTGGCGTGAAGAACTGCGCAATTCATTAGGCGCAAAACAGCGTTCGTCAATACCTCGCACCATAATGCCTCAGCTGAACGCTGCTTATCGCATCACGTGCAACCATGAAGTAAATCAAGGCCTTTCAGCCGAACAGGCGATTATCGAGGCCACAAGATGCCTTGACTGCCCCGATCCGCAGTGTATCCACGGATGCCCGGTGTCTATCAATATACCGTCGTTTATCAAGAATATCGAACGTGGAGAGTTTCTGACTGCCGCAGCGGTTCTGAAACAGACCAGCGCCCTGCCTGCGGTCTGCGGACGAGTCTGCCCGCAGGAAAAGCAGTGCGAATCACGCTGCATATATAATAAGATGAAGAAGGAACCTGTGGCCATCGGCTATCTTGAACGCTTTGCTGCTGATTTCGAACGCATGAACAACAAGGCAAACGGCATAGAGCCGAGCGGCGATTCATCAGTCGTAAAAAACGGACGGAAAATAGCAGTGGTCGGTTCCGGACCTGCCGGCCTGTCATTTGCCGGTGACATGATCAAAAAGGGCTATGAAGTCACCGTATATGAAGCGCTTCATGAAATTGGCGGCGTTTTGAAATATGGCATTCCTGAATTCCGCCTGCCGAATTCAGTTGTCGAAGCCGAGATTGATGCTCTCCGCGCTGAAGGAGTAGAGTTTGTCAAAGACTGTGTGATCGGAAAGACTATCTCTTACAACCAACTCCATGAATTAGGGTTCGATGGGATTTTTGTGGCATCAGGAGCCGGACTCCCCAGATTTATGGGTATCCCAGGAGAGAACCTTATCGGCATCATGTCATCAAATGAATATCTTACACGTATCAACCTCATGGGTGCCGGACGTCCCGGCGAAGACACTCCGGTGCTGAAAGGCAATCGGGTTGCCGTGGTCGGCGGCGGCAACACGGCAATGGATTCGGTGCGCACAGCCCTCCGTCAAGGGTCTGAGAAAGCAATGATTGTCTATCGCCGAAGCCTTGAAGAAATGCCGGCCCGCGTTGAAGAAGTACACCATGCTCAGGAAGAGGGAGTGGAATTCATCACCCTATGCAACCCGGTGGAATATCTCTCTGACGACAAAGGCCGCGTACGGGCTATGAGGGTGCAGCGCATGGAACTTGGCGAGCCTGACGCATCAGGCCGACGGTCACCGGTGCCTATAGAAGGAGCCATCGACGAAATAGAAGTAGACCTCGTGATTGTCAGCGTTGGAGTCTCCCCCAACCCGCTCATCCCCCATGCGATCCCTGAACTTGAGATTTCACGTCGAGGCACAATTGTGGTCAATGAAGAGTCTATGCAGTCATCATTGAACGACATTTATGCCGGAGGAGACATAGTGCGCGGCGGAGCGACAGTCATCCTCGCTATGGGCGATGGCCGACGGGCTGCAGCTGCTATGGATAAGGCCCTGTCCGGACAAGACTGACGACAGAGGTTTGCGTATCTGCCCGAATTTTACTAAATTTGGGCATCCAAACCGAATTCCACATACTGACCATATGACTAAACTATTAAAAAATATAGTTATCCTTTCAGCCTTACTCGGAGCGGCAGCCCCGCTCCGAGGGGCTGACAATACTGAAATTTCGGCGGCTATCAGCGCAGCCAAGGACGCACCAAGGAATCAGGCAGCAAATCTGAAAGCAGCAGATCTGCTGAAAGACGCCGGCCGTTTTCAGGAAGCTATTCCATTCTATCTGAAAGGTGGCAACTCCGGTAATCTTGGCATTGCAGAGAGTTACTTCTACCTGTATGATTTTGACAAAGCCGATGAATATCTTGACAAATATCTGGCCAAACGAACAAAAAATGAAGCCGCCAAAGATATGGGATTTTCTTACGGCAACGGAGATGAGACTCTTGACTGGACTGACTATCTGCGTTCAAGGATAGATCTCGGACGTAGTATGCTTGACCGTGTGGAAAAAATCCAGATAGTAGACAGCATAAACGTTCCGGCTGATCAATTTTTCAAATTCATCAAACTTGCCAAGAGCGCCGGCCGGCTGGCAGATGAATTTGAAATCGAGAGCATTGTCCCGAAAGAGTATCTTGATTCCGAATCTATTTCAGGTTTATGGGCTCCTGCATATATTTCGGAATCCGGAGAGGATATGATCTGGTATGGATCAGCAAATGACGGCGAATCAAAAATGTTTGAATCTTACCGTCTGGCCGATGGAAGCTGGGACAGCCCAGCGGCTTTGTTCGACTATAAATCCATTTTCGGCAATTCAAACGGCAGCTGGGTAGGTTACCCGTTCCTGATGGCTGACGGTATAACCCTATACTTCGCCGCCGATGGGGAGAATTCATTGGGAGATCTTGACATCTTCATTTCACGCCGTGATGAAGATGGATTCCTGCAGCCGTCGAATATCGGCATGCCTTACAACTCGCCCTACAATGACTATATGTATGCCGTAGACGAGCAGACCGGTGCCGGATGGTGGGCCACAGACCGAAACGGGCTGAAAGATTCGGTTACAATCTACACCTTCATTCCTCAGGATCTCCGCATTAATTATCCGGTAGACACACCGAATCTGGCAGACTATGCAAAAGTCACGTCAATCAGCATGACTCAGAATCCGGACAAAGACTATTCGAAATTCAGAGACAAAATCGCTTCGCTGGAATCATCAAAAGCGTCAGGCAGCAACCGCAGGTTTGAATTTGCATTACCGAACGGTAAAATCATCACGTCTGTATCAGACCTTGCATCCGGCATGGCACGCGAAGCAATGAGACAGTACCTGGACGAACAGAGAGCCTACGATGATGCCGTGGCCCATCTCGCCGAACTCAGAAAGGCATATGCTGCGGGCGACAGAAGCGTCGAACATGAAATCCTGACTCTTGAAAATGGACTTGATCACCGCCGTGCAGAACTGAAAAGAATAAAAAACAGCATTATCACGGCTGTGATGGACTAAAGATAGTCCAAGCAACGGACATCTCCAATGATTGTGTCAGCACAAGCCAAAGAATCCGCTATTGAAACAAATCACACTCTAACCAATCAAAACGACCGCTTATGGAAGTAACCTTGATTTTGATTCTGATCGCATTGGTGATCATTATCTGCATTTTCTTCTATTATGTTCCATTCTTCCTATGGATATCTGCCCGTGTCAGCGGTGTAAGAATATCACTGATGCAGCTTTTCCTGATGCGCATTCGAAAAGTACCTGCATCAGTCATAGTCCGTGCCTTGATCGAAGCCCACAAGGCTGGCCTTAACGACGTTTCAAGGGATGATCTTGAAGCCCACTATCTTGCAGGAGGCAATGTAGAGAAAGTAGTTCATGCCTTGGTGTCGGCTTCAAAAGCAAATATTGATCTTGGCTTCAAAATGGCGACTGCCATAGATCTTGCCGGCCGAGACGTGTTTCAGGCAGTACAGATGTCCGTGAACCCGAAAGTCATTGAAACTCCTCATGTGACAGCCGTGGCCAAAGACGGCATTCAGCTCATAGCCATCGCCCGTGTGACAGTGCGCGCCAATATCCGGCAGCTTGTAGGCGGAGCAGGCGAAGACACCGTACTCGCCCGCGTAGGCGAAGGCATTGTATCTTCCATTGGTTCATCTGAAAGTCACAAGCAAGTACTTGAAAACCCCGACAACATTTCCAAACTCGTATTGCGCAAGGGTCTTGACTCCGGTACTGCTTTTGAGATTCTCTCTATTGACATAGCTGACATAGACATAGGTAAAAACATCGGAGCAGCCCTCCAGATAGATCAGGCTCAGGCCGACAAAAGCATCGCACAGGCCAAAGCCGAGGAACGCCGTGCTATGGCGATAGCACTTGAGCAGGAAATGCGTGCAAAAGCTCAGGAAGCCCGCGCGAAGGTTATCGAGGCTGAAGCCGAGCTGCCACGCGCAATGGCTCAAGCATTTCTTTCAGGGAATCTTGGCATCATGGACTATTACCGCATGAAAAATATTGAATCAGACACAAACATGCGCCAAAATATAGCCAATCCCCCTACAACCAAGTAAAAACGATCTATGGAGCATCGCCAATGCCCATTTTCGAGAAGCCTACCATATTATAGCCTATATGACCGTTAAGGATATCATATCATCAACGAGAGCTTATAACCTGCATTCACACACTCAATTCTGCGATGGGCGCGCCGATATGGCGCGCTTCGCAGATGCGGCTGTGAAAGCCGGATACAAGCACTATGGTTTCACCCCTCACTCCCCCATCCCATTCCATTCGCCATGCAACATGGAACAATCGCAGGTCGATGCTTATATCGCCGAGTTCAATCGGCTTAAGGCTGAATATAGCGACAGAATCAATCTGTATATTTCCATGGAAATTGATTATCTCGGTGATGCATGGGGTGCTTCACATGACTATTTTTCCTCGCTGCCTCTTGACTACAAGCTTAGTTCGATCCACTTCATACCTGTACCCGACGGAGGAACGATGATTGATGTCGACGGACGTCCGGAAAATTTCATTGAAAAGATAAGCAAGTATTTTGACAATGATATCCGTTATGTAGTCGACAAATTCTATGAACGCACTCTTGAGATGATAGAAGCCGGAGGCTTCGACATTATCGGGCATTTTGACAAGATCGGCTTCAATGCTTCACATTTCAAACCCGGCATAGAGTTGGAAGGCTGGTATCAAAAACATCTCGACAATGTTATCGATGCCATTGCAGCCAAGGGGATTATAGCAGAAGTGAATACCAAAGCATGGGAAGCTCCGGTCGGAGCTACTCCAAACCAAATTGCCGCATACGCCCCACGATTATTCCCATCGTCTGACACAATACGAAAACTCATCTCCGCCGGAATACCGGTTGCAGTCAACAGTGATGCCCACTATCCTGAGCGAATCAGTGCCGGACGAGAAGCTGCATTCCAGATTATCGATTCATAACCGGCAAAACAACAAAGGACCTTACTCACTCTCTAATGCTTCATGGGAAAACGAAAACTATTTTGTGAGATATCGCCCCTGACATATCGGATTTCGGTCAAGAAGAACATCTTCCTGCGCAAGATAAAGGATGCTCTGAGCAAGCAACGATTTGCAAGGAGAAAGAGCAATGATAAACTCCCGGTCATGATCTACAAACACGCTTCCCTCATTAGAAGAAAATTAGGGAATACAAACCTGGAGTTGCAAGAAAATAAAGCAATAAATCTGGCTCTTTCAGCGCCAAAAGTGAACGGAATCCTGATTCGCCCCGGAGAAACATTTTCTTTCTGGCATCTCGTCGGTCCTGACACAGCCCGACACGGGTATAAAGTCGGGCTTACAATTTCCAATAATAAACCGTCAACAGGTGTAGGAGGCGGACACTGCCAGTTTACAAACCTTATCCACTGGATGGTATTGCATTCAGACCTCACCATTGTGGAGCACCACCATCATGACGGCTTTGATTTATTCCCCGATTACAAGCGGCAAATACCATTTGGTACCGGAACGAGTATAGTCTACAATTATCTTGACTACAGATTCCGGAATGATACCGACAATGTCTATCAGATGCTTGTATATACTGACGGAGAATATCTTCGAGGCGAGCTCAGAGCCAGTAAAGAGCAGGAATCGGCATATCACATCTGCGCTGAAAACGAATTCTTTTCTGAAGAAAACGGCATCATTTTCCGAAACGGGACTGTGATCCGGAAAACCATCGACAAGAAAAGCGGAATCTGCATTAATCAGAAAATTATCCGGACGAATCATGCGCGAGTTATGTATGACCCTTCCGGCCTTGAGATCCGAAAAGCCGCACCATCATTAATCCGAGAATAAGACCGTGCGGTCTTTCTGTGCGGCAGGCCCGGTCAATTTCTCAGGAATGAACTTCCAGCCGGACGTAATTTCCGGGGTTATTGACCCGCGCTGTTCAAGAAGTTTGATCAGATAGTAACGCAGATCCTTGTCTGTAGATTTGAGAATGCGCGATTTCAGGTCTTCATGAGGTATGCCGGCCCCTTTCGTCAGCAGATCCCCTCCGCCATTGCCCCGATAGGAATTGACGGCAACCTTATATACCTTATCAAAGTCAAACGGGCTACCGTCAGCCATAGACTTTATAATAATCTTATCACCCTGTGGCTTGGTCACATCTACATCATAAATTATGCCCGCTGCTGAATCAAAATTGTAGGCCGGATTCTGCAATTTTGCATAATCGCCCTTTGCCGGAGATGCACCTTCTTTTGTGAAAAGCAGCAAATGATCTTCCGGCCCGGCCATCTCGGATGTCCAGAGCGAATAGCTCATCTCAAGATAGTTTTTGATTTCACGACCTGTCATGGCCATTGTGTAGAGCATGTTTTCATATTTGTACAATGTAAACATGTCGCTCATATGAAGATCACCTTTGCGGATGACCGCATCAAATGACAGTGGAGCGGCAAATGAAATGTCGGCTCCGCTGATTTCAAGCTGAAGACCATGCAGAAGGTCCATGAATGCGGATGGGCCGAAATAGGCATCTCTCACCGAAAAATCACCGGTAGCAACACCGATCTTTCTGTTTACAAAGCCATCAATCTCCTCTTTGACATTGCTGAATTCTGTCATGAAAACTGAATCAGGCGTCTGATCTGTAAGCGGGACAATTTGACCGCTGACTTTTTTCCCCACAACCTTTCCGTTGTTGTCACGAATGAATCTAACCTCCGCTTCGGCCAGATTCACGGCATTATTGGCGGGATTGAGAATCAGAGGAGACTTGCCATCGCTATCGGCTATCAGCTCCGAATTGTAGACCTGATGATCATGCCCCATAAATATAATATCAAAGCCCTGTACTTCTTCAGCTACTTTCAGAGAAGCATTTTCAATCCAGTCACCTGTCTTTTTAGAAGAATCATGACCGGAGTGAAAAAGTCCGACGATCAGATCAGGCGCCTCTTTTTCCTTTATTGCTGGAATCCATCTGGAAGCGGATTCAACCATATCCTCAAATCTCAGACCACTCCAGAGATTTTCAGGGAGCCACGCCGGGATGGCCGGAGTAAGAAGTCCGAACACAACGATCTTGATCCCGTCACGTTCTATAACATGATATGGTTTGAAATAAGGCTCCCCGGTGGCGACGTCTATGACGTTCGCTCCGAGCAATGGTATTTCGCCAAGATCATTTTTATAACGGTCATATACAGCGTGGCCGGTCTCTACGTCATGGTTGCCAATTGTTTCGGCATCATAGCCGAGAGATTTCAGCATCATTGCCACGGGATGTGGCCCGTCAGTGGCTATGAAATTATAATAGTAGGCAGTCGGCTGCCCTTGCAGGATATCTCCGTTGTCCAGAAGTATGACATGATCACGCCCGATGGAATCACGCAGACAACGGACTCTTGAAGCCACTCTGGCAAGGGAACCTTCTCCAGGTGTGCGCGTAATGAAATTATACGGAAAAAAGTTACCGTGAACATCGGTTGTCGCTACGATCTTATATGTAAGCTCCTCTGCCGAAACCGATGTTGCGGAGAGGAGCTGCGATGCAATTGTCATTGCCAATAATGCCTTTTTCAAAACTAATATCTTTTGTTAACACAAATAAGTGCATTACTCTCAGGGATTGGGCCCGGTATAGAGTGCACGGACTTTCCCTACAGGGAGTGAGCCTTCCACCTTGAGCGGTATGCGCTGCCCGTCGGTAGAAATCCATCCGGAAATTGGAGCCGAACTTTCTACGCCCTTGCGTGTAAACGTGAAGTTTATATAATACGTAGGAAACTTGCCGCCATTGAGCGAAATGGTCTGGGTCCCCATATAAGTTATTTTCAGCTTTTCCTTTTTGGACCCTGAAAAAATATTGACCGTAACGCTCTGCCCTTTCTTCATGTTAGGGAAATCAAGGGTGCGCAGGTAAAAAAACGAGCTCAACATATCAACTGTCATTCCCTGAGCTTCGAGATGAAGTGTCGAACTTGTCATCGGCTTACCTTTGCCCGGCTTTTTATACCTGACTGCTTCTGCTGAAAATGTATTCCCTGTATGCGAGAATTTCAATACGTCTTTTTTATATTTCCCATTTTCATGCGCTATGTAAGTATATGACACCGGGAAATATCCGTCCTTTGTCATCGTAGAATACAATGTGTCTCTCAGCATATAGATGCTATTGGCCCAGGGGGCGTTCTCAGCAAAGACCGATGCACGATAGAGATTTCCGTCATTGCGAAGTGACATGGTGGCATATCCGGCGACTTTGTTTATAAAACCCCATTTGTAAATCACATCATACGTCAGGGTCTCATCAACCAAAGAAACCGGATTGGCCGCTTGTGCCACCGGCACAAATCCGGCCAAAGCTACCAGCAGTAAAATCAATTTCTGTTTCATGATAAATCAGAGTGTGTTTAGGAGGCTTTTGCGGCCCCTGAATTTCAGTCTTTGGTCAGCTCCCGGAACGGAAGTATCGAGCGATAGGACTGTTCTATCCTTTTGTTACGCCAACATTTGCGGCAGACAGCGATATACCTGTCGTCGCCGCCTATTTCAACCTGTTCTCCTTCTTCAACAAAATCTCCGTTGCGATCTATGCGGGCATTTATAATGGTTTTACGCCCACAAGTGCATGTGGATTTTACCTCATCTATCGTATCAGCAATCTCAAACAGTCTGCGCGATCCTTCGAAAAGGTGGCTCTGGAAATCCGTACGAAGCCCGTAACAGATGACATTACTGCCAAAGTCATCCACGACTCTTGAAAGCTGATCGACCTGCGCAGTGGTCAGGAACTGGGCCTCATCGACCAGAAACCAGTCAATGACCGCCATAGACTCCTCAAAAAGGCTTTGAGCGAGTTCATACAGATCTGTCTCATGATAGATCCACTTGCATTCACGCTGAATTCCAATGCGGGATTTTATAACATTTGTAAGATCACGGGTATCGACAACCGGCTTGAGGCAGACATATTTCATCTTTCTCTCCTCAAAATTATAGGCTGTGGTCAGCAAAAGAGCAGTCTTGGCAGAGCCCATTGTGCCGTATCGAAAATATAGTTTGCCTTTCCTGTTCATTCAAAGGGTGTTTTTTAGATTGAATTGTCAGGCAAAGATAAGCAAATTTTCTTATTGAGCAGCATTCTGACGGGTAAAGACGTAATCGGTATCTCCTATTTCAAATTTCATCAACGGCCCTTTGATTTTCACATCATCCAGTTTCCGGATAGCAGAATAACGGTTTACAAGAGCCATTTTAAGGCTTTGCCCGATTGCCGAAGCGACTGACGGTTTGATTGAATCCACATGAGGTCCGTTCATTTCAGTAATAACTCCATTTACAACAACTGCATCGGGGTCAACACTGACTGTTAAGGTCGACGGATCAAGACTTATCGCCACTTCATCATCATCAATCACAGTCCAGGTGCCGCTGATTGTAGAACGACCGCTTACGGTCAGCCCAAGTGGTTCGACAAATCCAGGCTGCCCTACAATCTGCGTATTAGCCGAAAGCATCCCGACAATAGTCAGAGTGCCGCCATGTACACCTTTTGGCATTGCATCCGGGTTTGACGAAATATCAATTGTTTCAATGATTGTGGCCGTCACCGATGCATTATCAGTGAAATTTTCCGGAGTTCCGGCCCAGCTGCCAGGCAGATCTTTTGCCAGTCGGGCTGTTTCGTCACATGAAACCAATGAAAAAGCACCCAAAAGTGTCAATCCGTAAATCAGACCTTTCATATTATACATCTTTATGTTTTGAGAAAGTATTTAGATTATTTATGTCATATACATAAACGCACAGGGGTTAAAATTTGTTTCATATACGCTAAAAAATGATTAATTTTGCCATTGTCTAACAAAAATCCGAAGAAAACGTGAGCGTCAATAAAGTCATATTAATAGGCAATGTCGGGACAGATCCTGAAATACGTTATATTGAGACGAGACCTATCGCATCATTCAGAATGGCGACAAACGAACGGGAGCGCACACTGCCTGACGGATCAAAAATCCCGGAACGCACCGAATGGCACAGCATCGTCATGTGGGACGGAGCCGCTGAATTCGCAGAGAAGTATATCCGCAAAGGCTCCCGCCTTTATGTGGAGGGTAAGATCCGTTATCGGATCTGGGAAGACCGCAACGCCATCAAACGGAATGTGACTGAAATATATGTGGACAATTTTGAACTGTTAGGATTCAAATAGTCCCTGATCGAACAGAGACGGGTATGATGCAGAACGGGTGGCGGGCTGTTCTTTCTGTGGTGCGGACGGATTATTATTGATGACCATTGTGTGTTGCTGCACCCACCCCTGAGTGCTATTGCGCAAATATAATGTCATGACCCCCTTATGCCCCTGGGCCGTACCCAGTACATGACGATAGACTTCATTAAGACTGCTGACCCCACTGACGCTAAGTGTCGCCAATGTCTTGCGTCCTATCATGACTGTAAGATAGAGTCTGTCAGTACAGTTAATTGAATTTGATGTTCTCATAAGCCTATTGTTTTTTTACAAAGGCAAAGGTAGACATGCACATGGGCAACATTGACGCACACAAAAGTTAATTACATTTAATATCAGCTGTATTTCTCTATGTCAGAAACTGAAATCGCTAAACCCTTTTCAGATAGCGGGCGTTATAAATTCAACTATTTTGACTATGAGAAAAATATTTTACGCTTTAACTATTTTAGGTGGAATCGGGTGCGCTTCATCACGAATCTCCGCAAAAGATAACAGCACAGACTATCTGAATGAGAATATGCCTGCAAGCTGGAATTATTCTACGGCTGTCACTGCATCCAAACCGCCGGAGAATGCCGACTGGTGGCTGAACTTTGACGATCTGCTGCTTGATTCGCTAATTGATGAGGGCTTGAAGAACAACTACAATGTCAGTATGGCAGTGAAGCGTATTAACATGGCAAACATACAAGTCCGGCAGGCAATGTCCGGCTATTATCCGACTGTCGGTCTGAGCGGGGGTTACAACTATAGCCGGAACGCCGGTGCGATTTCAGGAACTTCAGTTCCGTCATCAACATCAAGCCATTTTTCACTTGGAGCCGATATGAACTGGGAGCTTGATCTATTCGGGAAAATAGCATCTCAAGTAAAGGATAAGAAAAGTTTGCTGAAAGTAAGTAAGGCCGACTTTGACGGGACCATGTTGAGTATCGCCGCAAACATCGCCACTTACTATATGAATATGAGGACTCTTCAGGAGAAAATATTTGTCAACAAAGAGCACCTTGCCTCCCAGGCAAAAGTAGTGGAAATCGCTAAAGCACGTTTTGAAGCAGGCCTTGTGTCCAAACTTGATGTAACCCAGGCAGAAAGCGTGTATTACTCAACCGAAGCACAGATTCCACAACTTGAGGCTTCGCTAAACGAAGCTATCAACGCACTTGCCGTCTTGTTAGGGGTCTACCCTGATGCCATCCGCCCACGGCTGTCAGCAGCGTTCATACCTCCTCAATACCGCCATATGGTTGCAACCGGAATTCCCGCAGATCTGCTCCGCAGAAGGCCTGATATAATAGCGGCAGAAGCTCAGCTTGAGTCATATGCCACCAGAATCGGAATTGCAAAAAAAGACTATCTACCCAATCTGACATTGGAAGGCACAATCGGAGTTGCCGCTCACAATGCAAAAGATCTTTTCAGCAAAAACAGTGTTGAATATTCCATAACACCGACCCTTTCATGGACTCTGTTTGATGGCTTCAACAGAAAATATGCTGTCCAGGAAGCTAAAGAGCAACTTGAAGAAGGGATCGACAATTACAACCTCACTGTTCTGACTGCTGTCAATGAAGTTGACAACGCAATGAATTCATATCTTGCCTCGCTACAGACAATGGACAGCAACTCCAACGGACTGAAACAAAGCTCTGAATCGTTTGATCTGTCAGTCAGCCTCTACAAACAGGGACTGACACCATTTACCAATGTGGTAGATGCGCAGATCAACACACTGACATATGCCAACTCCCTCATAACAGCCCGTGGTGACGCCCTTGTATCGCTGATAAACCTCTACAAAGCATTAGGCGGTTCCATCACAGCCCAATAACACTCAATATAATCCATAATGCAAAACCGGACGAAAGACATGAATACAAAGTATATATCATCAGGCATACTACTTATTGCCGCCATATTGGCATCATCCTGCAGCAAGAGCCATAAGCAAATTTACGGAGATGCAGAGGAAACAGTTGATGTGGCATTTCCTGAAACTGACTCTGTGACCTTGACCAATACTTATCCCGGATATTTCACTCCGGAAGCCCAAGTCGATGTAGTGGGCCGTGTCAGCGGACAGCTGCTTAGTAAAAATTTCAAAAATGGGCAATACGTCAATAAAGGCTCCGTGCTCTTCCGTATAGAAGACAGCAAATATCGTGATGCGGTGCAGCAGGCGCAGGCCGAACTGGCTACGGCAAAAAGTTCCAAAGACTATGCCCAGAGCCACTACGACGCAGTAAAGAAAGCGTTGGAAAGTGATGCGGTTTCCAAAATGGAAGTCATTCAGGCCGAAAGTGACTTAAGGCAGGCTGAAGCAGAAATTAAAAATGCACAGGCCGTATTGGAGACAGCCTCAACAAACTTAGGATACTGCACAGTCGTCGCCCCGATATCCGGCTATGTAACATCAGCTTCATATGATGTCGGATCATATATCAACGGAGAAGGAAGTCCGGTGGTTCTGACGACTCTCTACAACAATTCGACTCTGACAGCTCAGTTTTCAATCGAAGACGAAAGATTGCTGGAGCTTCTGCACAACAACGATTACCGGAATATGCCGGAGCTGAAAAATGTCGAACTGAGTTTTTCTGACACCATAGGGCACAAATATTATGGAGATCTCACATATATGGCGCCTATGGTAGATACGTCAACCGGGACTGTCGCATTGCAATGTAAGATCGATAACAAGTATGATGAACTCCGCCCCGGAATGTTTGTCAAGGTCAATCTGCCATATAAAAAATTAAAGAAGGCAATATTGGTAAAGGACTCTGCTTTGAGCACCGATCAGCTTGGCAAATATCTCTATGTCGTCAATGATTCAGACAAGATCGTGTACACACCTGTGTCTATTGGTCCGCTCTATCACGATTCCCTGAGAGTTATTCTTTCAGGCATTTCCCCCGATTCCCGTTATGTGACAAAAGCCATGCTGAAAGTCACTGACGGCATGAAAGTAAAGCCTGTCACTGTAAAATAATCGCAACCTGAGTTCCGAATCTCCCTAAACGTGCACTTATGTTCTCCAGATTCTTCATAGACCGTCCGATTTTCGCCACGGTCATCGCTATAATAATGGTATTGGTCGGGTTGATGACTGTCAAAAGTCTACCTGTGTCACAGTATCCCGACATAACACCACCTACAGTGATGGTGTCAGCATCCTATCCGGGAGCTGATGCGGCAACCATTGCCGAAGTAGTCGGGACTCCGATTGAAGAACAGATCAACGGAGTCGAGGGCATGATGTATATGAGTTCGAGCTCAAGCGATGGATCTTACAGTCTGACCATTACTTTCGAAAACGGCACAAATCTGGACGATGCGGCAGTCAAGGTCCAGAATAGAATTTCGTTGGCCGAAGCCACACTTCCTACCGCTGTAAAGGAGCAGGGAGTCTCAGTCATGGCCGAATCATCAGATATCATACTTTTCATTGCGCTCGAAGGAGATAACCCCGACCGATACAATGCCCTGTACCTGACCAATTACGCTCAGCTCAACATTATTGACGAGTTGTCAAGAATTGACGGTGTGGGAGGAGCCGGTGCGTTCGGAGCCGGAAAATACAGCATGAGAGTGTGGCTTGACCCCGAAAAAATGAGAATCCGCGGCATTACACCTTCAGATGTCAGCGAGATGATACAGTCACAGAATCTTGAAGTCTCATCAGGCAATGTCGGAGCACCGCCGGCACCATCCGATGTAGATTTTGAATTTACTCTGACCTCCGACGGACAATTGCAGACAGCCGAAGAGTTTGGCAATATCATCTTGAAGACAGATCCGAACGGCTCGATATTACGTCTGAAAGATGTTGCAACCGTTGAATTAGGCAGCGAAAGCTATTCAACCATCTCACACGTATCCGGCAAGCAAGCCGGACTGATCGGCGTGCAGCAGCGTCCAGGCGCCAACGCGCTTGATGTCGCAACAAAGGTCAAAGCCAAAATGGACGAGCTTTCTGAATACTTCCCGGATGGAGTACACTATGAAGTGATCATGGATACAACCTCGTTTGTCAACGCCTCTATCGACGAAGTGCTTGTGACATTCGTAGAAACAACACTCATTGTGATGATCGTCATCCTCATTTTCCTGCAAAGCTGGCGGGCTGTAATCATTCCGATGATTGCTATTCCGGTTTCGCTGATAGCTACATTTGCAGTAATGAAACTGCTCGGATTTTCCATAAACACTCTGACTTTATTCGGCCTTGTACTTGCGATTGCAATTGTGGTCGATGATGCAATTGTGGTGGTGGAAGACTGCGCCAGACTCGTGCAGGAAGGGAAACTCACGCCAAGACAAAGCGCGGAGAAAGCAATGAAGGAACTGCAAGGGCCTGTGGTAGGCGAGGTTCTCGTATTGCTATCTGTCTTTATTCCTACCGCTTTTATCAGTGGCATCACAGGTGAACTCTACAAACAGTTTGCCCTTACTATCGCAACCTCTGTTGCATTTTCCGGATTTAACGCTTTGACATTCACTCCGGCCATGTGTGCTCTCTTCCTCAGAAAGAAAGAAGACCCCAACCCTCATTTCTTTATTTATAAGTGGTTTAATAAAGGATATGGCAGCGTCATAAAGAGGTACACATCCGCCATCGGGTGCCTGCTCCAAAGACCATTGATCGCCATAGGAATATATGTCATTATATGTCTTTTCGCATTCTGGGGATTCATGAAACTTCCTACAAGCTATATCCCGCAGGAGGATATGGGTTATTTCATGACATCCGTGCAACTCCCGACCGGAGCGTCACTTGACCGTACAGATAAGGTTGTGACCAGTCTGGCCGATCAGATCAAAAAAATACCGGAAGTAGATAATGTGATCTCTATTTCAGGTTCATCCATGATGGGCGGAGGATCCGGAGCCAATATGGGATCATTATTCGTTGTCCTCAAGCCCTGGAGCCAACGCAAGGGCAAAGGGCAGGATGTGGATGCCGTTATGGCTCATGTTAGTGAAATTGCCGACAAATATCAGGAACCCATAGTATTTTCAATCAATCCACCTGCCATACCCGGTTTAGGTATGACCTCAGGTATGCAAATGCAGATACTCGACATAAACAACCTCGGCGCAGATGCCCTTCAGAAAGTTCTGACAGCAATGAAAGAAGAGGCTAAAAAGGATGACAGAATCGCACAACTCACCACCCAATATCAGGCCGGTGTGCCTCAATATGCGATCAAAGTAGACCGAGACAAAGCCAAACTGCTCGGACTCTCTGTTGACGACATATATTCTACACTTGCTCAATTCATGGGCGGCAGCTATGTGAACGACTTTGTCAAATTCGGACGTACATATCAGGTAAATCTGAGCGCTGACAGCGAAGCCCGCAGCCGTATCGGAAAACTCGGCAGGCTCTCGGTGCGCAATGCAAACGGAGACATGGTGCCGTTCTCTTCATTCATGTCTATCGAACCAACCATCGGACAGTCAACGGTAAGCCGATATAACATGTACACCACCGCATCAATCACAGGAACTCCGGCGAGCCATGTGTCAAGCAAGGAAACAATCAAGGCGATGGAGGAAATTCTGGATGAAGCCGTAGGCGATCAGTTCGCATATGCCTGGACCGGAGAAGCCTATCAGGAAACTCAGGCTGGAACCACAATCACATTCGTATTGCTGTTTGCCGTCATTGTGACAATCCTGGTCCTCGCAGCGCAATATGAAAGCTGGACCGATCCGATTGCAGTTGTCATATCTATGCCTACGGCGATATTAGGCACTGTGATCGGGTGTCTGTTTCTGTCACAGTCAATCTCAATCTACACGCAGATCGGCATAATCCTGCTGCTCGGTCTCTCTGCAAAGAACGCTATCCTCATAGTCGAATATGCACGCGACTTCCGGCAAAGCGGCCAGTCAGTCAGAGAGGCTGCCTCTGATGCCGGAGTCATCCGTTTCCGCCCCATCATGATGACCGCATTCGCTTTTGTATTCGGAGTGCTGCCAATGCTATTCGCCACCGGAGCCGGAGCCAATTCACGCATAGCGCTGGGCACAGCCGTTGTTTTCGGCATGGCCGTCAATGCCATTGTCGGCACTCTGTTCGTGCCGGGCTTTTGGGAGCTTTTGGAGAATTTTCGGGAAAAACATCTTTCCAAAATCTTCGCGGGATCAGATCAGGCTTCCAAGAGACTGCAAGACACCGATAAAAGCACTTCCGGAGAAGAAAATTGACATAATTTTTTTCGTTAACATTATTTAATTGTTTTCCGTTGATGAAATAATTAGCGTATCTTTGTAGGTGAAAACGTATATTCAAAGCTACCAATGGCGTCGAAAACCCGCGAAAGACTCCTTGAGGTTGCCCATCAGCTTTTCACCAGCAATGGTGTTGAACGGACAACAATGAACGATATTGCCACTGCCTCTGACAAGGGGCGGCGCACTATCTATACCTATTTTAAAAACAAGAGAGAGATCTATGAAGCGGTAATTGAGCGGGAAAGTGATGCCATAGTCATGAAATTGCGTGGTATCGTCAATTCCGATCTTGAGCCTGAAGAAAAACTCCGCCGTTTCCTGAATGCCCGCTTCGACATCGTGGAAGAAACCATCCGGACATCCACCACAAGCCAGTTGCTTTCATATCTTACGCTTGACTACAAACGCCTTGAGCGGATAAGACTGCTTGCCGTAGCCAAAGAGCAGGAACTCATCAAAGAAATGATTGACGAGGGAGTCGGGAAAGGCATCTTCGATCCTCTTCAGGCATCATTGCTCCCGGAAGTCTATCAGATGATCTTCCAGGGAATTGACTATTGCCATCTGAGAGACAATTTCAGCCAGCTGGGCATAACCCCAGCAGGAATCAGGGAATCGGTTATCAGTTTCGTGCTAAATACGCTCTTACTTAAATCAACTATATAGTAAACCAAAACGACTATTCAGAAAATGAAATTACTTGAAGGAAAAGTAGCTCTCATCACCGGCGCCGCCCGTGGCATCGGAAAGAGCATCGCCGTTAAATTCGCACAGGAAGGTGCTGACATTGCATTCACCGACCTCAACCGCGATGAAAATATGGAAGCAACTGAAAAAGAACTGCAGGCTCTTGGCGTGCGCGCCGTAGGTTATGCTTCTAACGCTGCTGATTTTGCACAGACCGAAGAAGTTGTCAGCAAAGTCAAAGAAGATTTCGGCCACATTGATATCCTTGTCAACAATGCCGGCATCACTAAAGACGGCCTGATGATGCGAATGACCGAAGCTCAATGGGATGCTGTTATCGCCGTAAACCTTAAGAGCGCGTTCAACTTCATCCATGCCGTTCTTCCCATCATGATGCGTCAGCGTCAGGGCTCAATCATCAATATGGCTTCTGTAGTAGGTGTTCACGGAAATGCCGGACAGGCAAACTACGCAGCATCAAAAGCCGGCCTTATCGCTTTGGCCAAGAGCATCGCTCAGGAAGTCGGCTCACGTGGCATCCGCGCCAATGCCATTGCTCCAGGCTTCATCGAAACTGCCATGACCGCAGCTCTGCCCGATGACGTGCGCAAAGAATGGGCTCAGAAAATTCCTCTGCGCCGCGCCGGTCAGGTTGAAGACATCGCTAATGTTGCGACATTCCTTGCTTCTGACATGTCAAGCTATGTATCAGGCCAGGTGATCCAGGTCGATGGCGGCATGAACATGTAATACCGGACCAACGTTAATTACATAAGGATATTTCCCTGATCAGCAAACAAGCGCTGAAAGAGAATATCCTTATGTTATTCAATTAAAAGGAGCCAAAAACGGCCCACAACCACCCCAATATAAATGCTGACTTACAATACACAATTAAAGCATCTGAAATTGCCTGAATACGGGCGCAACATTCATCAGATGGTGGAACATTGCCTGACTATTGAAGATCGGGATGAACGCACTCGTTGCGCACATTCCATAATCAACTGCATGAGCAAACTGTTCCCCAAACTGCGTGAAGAAGAAAACTATCAGCAGAAATTGTGGGATCATCTCGCCATCATGAGCGACTTCAGACTTGATATTGACTATCCTACAGAAGTTGTCAAAGCTGAGAATCTGAATACAGTACCCCAAAAGATTCCATACACATCCGAACACATACGTTATCGACACTATGGCAAGGATGTGGAACGCTTGATCGCAAAAGCCGTCAGCATGGAGCCCGGCGAAGAGCGAAACGAGCTTGTGTTGCTTATTGCCAATCACATGAAAAAGCTGCTTCTTGCTGTAAATTCAGATGGCGTGGATGACATAAAGATCTTCAAGGATCTGGCAGAGTATTCACATGGCCAGATTCAGCTTTCTCCGGAGACAACCGTTCTTCACGAATTCAAGATCGTGGCTCCGCCAAGCGGAAAAAAGAAAAAGAAGCGATAAACAGCCCCGGCAATCTCTTCTAAAAAACATCATATAACCAACCCATAAAGCCACTCCAAGTGATCAGACTATCAGAAATAGCAGAGGTAGGACGCTTTAACAAGCCTCATGGCATAAAAGGCGAAATTTCCGTCTCGATTAACGCCGACATTGACCTGGACGATGTCAAATGTGTCATTGCTCCTATTGACGGGATATTCGTTCCATTCTTCCTGCAGACGGTGAGACCCAAAACCGCCGACACTTCTCTGATTACCATTGATGGCATTGATTCCGAAGAGAAAGCCCAAGGTCTTACCAATCGGTCTCTGTTTATACTTCGATCCGATCTGCCGGATGACGAAGACGACAATGACGAAGACGGCTTTTATGCATCTGACCTGATCGGCTTCAAAATCAATGATATGACACACGGAACTATCGGGGAGATTTCTGACATCAACGATTCCACTCAGAACATTCTCTTTATCGTAAAAACACCTGACGGCAAAGAGCTGATGATTCCGGTGGCTGATGAATTCATCCTCTCCATTGATCCGGAAAACGAGACTGTCAACACAGATATACCGTCAGATATACTGACACTAAACGACTGATTCCAACATGAAAGAATTCGATGAAAAGCAAGCCATAAAAGTAATGCGCGAGGCTCTTTCTCCTGAGTCTTCAAAACTCTATGTCGATGATGAGATTCTTAACATTATTGACATGATCTGGGATTGGTATGAAGACAACGGACTTCTTGACATCGACACCGAAGCGGATGACGAAGATGTCAATACCAACGCGCTGATCAAACATGTCAGAAAAATGCTGTCCAAGGACCCGGACTCACCGATAAACCCCGATGACGTCGAAGCGCTCGTCATGGCAGAACTACGTTATGAGCAATCACTGGATTGCTTCGAAGATTAAACGCATCTCATTACAAATATTCTCGCCAATATGAAAAAATATCTGTCAATATTTATATCGGCTTTAACCGCCTTAACGCCTGGATGGATCTCTGCAAAGAGCAACAGCTCTGACCCATATAAGGATTATGATGAGACTCGCTTTATGGATATGAGTTTGGATGAGAATATCCTGACCCCCGCCGTCGGGAAAAACGAGCATGCCGCAATCAAGACATACATGACCAAGCTTGCCCAGGATCTGGCTAAAAAAAACTATATCGTTGATATGACCCGAAATGATGAGGTTGTTGTGGTCACAGTCCTTTCTGACGATATTTTTCTTCCAAACGACACCCTCCTCTCACCATCAGCACCATCGCGGCTCACTCCGATACTGAAATTATTTTCCGATCCGTTTATGATGAAATTGGTCTATTCCGTCCATACCGACAATACCGGATCGGCTCCATACAATATGCGTCTTTCTCATGAGCGCAACAATTCAATCTACGACTGGATGCTTGACAACATCAATGAAGATCTGATAGTGATTCCTTACGAAATGGGCGACACAGATCCGGTTGCGGCAAATGACACGCGCGATGGACGGCGTGAAAACCGGCGCGTAGAGATTTTCATGATTCCAGGGCCGAAAATGATCACACTGGCCCGCAAGGGACAACTTTTGAAATAGCAGCAAAACTGTCATCACCTCTTTCAGACTATTATAACTGCAATATATTATCACAGAAACATATTAAAAATGGCAAAAGAACTTAAGGATCTGACCAAACGCAGCGACAACTACTCTCAGTGGTATAATGAGCTCGTGGTCAAAGCCGATCTCGCAGAGCAGTCGGCGGTTAGAGGCTGTATGGTTATCAAGCCCTACGGTTATGCAATTTGGGAAAAAATGCAACGCGAACTTGACCGCATGTTCAAGGAAACAGGTGTACAGAACGCCTACTTCCCGCTTCTCATTCCAAAATCGTTCCTCTGCCGCGAAGCTGAGCATGTCGAAGGGTTTGCCAAAGAATGCGCGGTTGTCACACACTACCGCCTCAAAAACGACCCCAACGGCAATGGCGTTGTAGTAGACCCTGACGCACGTCTTGAAGAAGAACTGATTGTGCGCCCTACATCTGAAACAATTATCTGGGGCACATATAAGAACTGGATTCACAGCTATCGTGACCTCCCCGTGCTGTGCAACCAGTGGGCTAATGTGATGCGCTGGGAAATGCGCACACGCATGTTCCTGCGCACTGCTGAATTCCTCTGGCAGGAAGGCCACTGCGCACACGCGACAGCCGAAGAATCGGAAAACCGCACTGTTCAGATGATCAACATCTACGCCAAATTCGCGCGTGATTACATGGCAATGCCCGTTATCATCGGCGTCAAAACCGCAAATGAACGTTTTGCCGGAGCACTCAACACCTACACGATTGAGGCCATGATGCAGGATGGAAAAGCCCTCCAGGCCGGCACAAGCCATAATCTCGGTCAGAATTTCGCCAAGGCCTTTGATGTTACATTCGTCAACAAAGACAACAAACCGGAATATGTATGGGCAAACTCCTGGGGTGTATCAACCCGTCTTATGGGCGCGCTCATCATGACGCATTCAGATGACAACGGACTTGTGCTGCCTCCCCACCTCGCTCCTATCCAGGTAGTGATCGTGCCTATCTACAAGAATAGTGATCAGCTCGCTGAAATTTCAGCCAAAGTAGACCCGATCGTCAATGAACTCCGCGCAATGGGCATCAGTGTCAAATACGATGACTCAGAGAACAAGCGTCCGGGCTTCAAGTTTGCAGATTATGAACTTAAGGGAGTGCCTGTGCGTCTCGCAATCGGTGCGCGCGACATTGAAAACGGCACAGTCGAAGTCATGCGCCGTGACACACTTGAGAAGCATGTTGCCCCGCTGGAAGGAATCACGGACTACATTAAAGGCTTGCTTGAAGAAATCCAGGCAAACATCTATCAGAAAGCAATAACCCACAGGGAGTCCATGACCCGGACAGTCGATTCTTATGAAGAATTCAAAGAAGAGATTGAAAAGGGAGGATTCATCCTTGCCCACTGGGACGGCACCACCGAAACCGAAGAACGCATCAAAGAGGAAACAAAAGCCACTATCCGCTGTATTCCTCTGGATGGCGACCAAACACCGGGTGTCTGCATGGTAACCGGCAAACCTTCGGCTCGTAGAGTGCTCTTTGCCCGCAACTATTAATTCCGATAACAATCCACGGCTTCATTACTCATCTCCTCTCTCCTTAATATCATTTAACGAGGCTGCCAAAAGATCATATGCCGTCCCCTCCAGTCATAGCAATTGTTGTGCCCTGCTTCAACGAAGAAGCGGTATTGCCTCTTTCTATCCCTAAACTGCTGTCAATATTAGACCGCATGGCACAGCAATCATTAGCTTCTCCAGACAGCTATATACTCTGCTGCGATGACGGAAGCCGGGATGCGACATGGAAAATCATCTCCGACCTGCACCTCAGAGACCGACGCGTCAAAGGGATAGCCCTCGCGCACAACCGAGGACATCAATATGCACTTTTAGCCGGGCTTATGACCGCGAAAGACCATTGCGATGCAGCTATTTCCATCGATGCCGATCTTCAGGATGACACAGATGCCATAATCGAGATGGTCAGGCACTTCATTTCAGGCAAAGAAATAGTATTCGGAGTCAGAGATGACAGAACGACAGACTCTTGGTTTAAACGCACCACCGCTCATGCTTTCTACTCCTTGCAAAGGCGAATGGGCATTGAAACCGTCTACGACCACGCCGATTTCAGACTTATGAGCCGTAGAGCGCTTGAATTGTTGAGCGAATATGGCGAATCAAATCTGTTTCTTCGAGGAATCATCCCACAGTTAGGGCTTGAAAGCGACACTGTTTCCTATGCCCGTAAACAAAGAGCTGCAGGCGAATCAAAATATCCGCTTGTCAGAATGCTTTCGTTTTCGGTTGACGGAATAACCTCTTTTTCCGCTCGCCCTATGAGATGGGTTTTCTTCACAGGACTGATCCTGCTCGCTATTGACCTGCTGGTCGGGATCTATGTCGGTGTCTCTATCCTCTATTCTGACAAACTTGAGGCCGGATGGGCTTCAATATTATTGTCTATCTGGTTCCTTGGAAGCCTGATCCTGATGGCCATAGGTTTGATCGGAGAATATATCGGGAAAATATTTATAGAAGTTAAACAACGTCCGCGATATGCAATTCGCGACACATTATTTGATTGACACGTGGATAACAAACAATTTATTTCACGACTCGGCAAAAGACTCAACCGGGAAAACGCCGAAGTGGCTACACTTGTCGAAGGCCTGTGCAAAGTATTCAAAGAATGCGGAGCCGATCTTGACTCAATCGCCATCCCCGGATTCGGGACATTCAAATCTGTAAAATCAGATGAGGCGATTGTTTATGACGAAGTGAACGGCAAACGCACATTGGTCCCGCCAGCCATCAGAATGGAATTTGCCCCCAGCATTGTATTGCGAAAAAAAATGACTAAACAATGAATCAGAAAATACCGTTCCATCAGCTGTCCGCCCGTATAGCATCTGCAACCGGCATAAGCGAGGACAGTGCCGAGATTTTTGCTAAAAACTTCTTTGATATACTTTCCGAGGAACTGATCAAAGGGGAAACAGTCAAGATCAAAGGCCTCGGCGAATTCGCGCTTCATGAAGAAGAGAATGGAGAAAAAGATATCAGGTTCATCCCTGACAAAGATCTTGCTGAAACACTCAATGCCCCATTCGCAATGTTCGAGTCTGTTACGCTGAATGACGAGGTCACCGAATCAATGCTCTCCGTTGAGCAAGATCAAACAGAGCCATCATTGCCGGAGGCGAAAAATTCTGAACCTGCGACCAAGGAGGAGGCAATTGTCTGTGAAAATATCGCTGCCGCAATCGAGCCCACAGCGGAAGCACCCACAGAGGCTATACATCTGGAAGAGCATCCGGAATCTCCTGAGCCTAAAATTGAAATCGGCCCCGAACCGGCAGCCCTTCCGGCAGTCGAAAAGCCGACTCAGCCGGAAGAAGCCGTTCAGCTGCCCGTCGCCACAACATCGACCGAGACTGAGGTAATTATAACAGAACCTTCGGCCAAAATCGCAAACAGCAATCTTGCGGAACGACAGCCGGTAAGACCCATAGCCCCGAAAATCACGCCCCTTGAAGAAGATCCAGAAGAATACGTCAGTCCGGCCAAAGGACAGCAATCGGAAGGCAATTTCTGGTGGGGACTGATCATCGGTCTGATCATTGGTCTTGCTATAGGAGCATGCGGAGTTTACCTTGCAATTGACCATCTGTTCCCCGGCAACCGTCCGCAGACTGAAACTATAATACCTGAGGGGTCAACTCCTGTGCAGGCAGAAGAAACTGCAAGTGAAATTGCCATGCCATCAGATTCTGTAACCTCGGACGCTGAGGTTGTTCAGACCGAAGCTGAACCGGAACCGGCTCCTGTGCAACCTGCTGTCGCAGAAAATTCAAGCCCGAAAGTTCGGAAAGACACCGTCAAAAGAGGCTACCTGATCCATGATATGGCAAAAAAATTCTTCGGAAGCAAAGATTATTGGGTCTACATCTACGAAGAAAACAAATCAAAAATCGGAAACCCCAACAACATGCAGCCGGGAGTGGTTCTTGATATCCCGGATGCTGAAAAATACGGAATTGTTCCCGGCAATGCCGAAAGCCTGAAGAAGGCACGTCAGAAAGCCGGCGAAATCCTCGCCAGATATCCCCGTTAAGCCAACATCGCTAAAATAAACCTTATGACAACATCGCTGACTCCAATATCGGCGATGTTGTCATTGTTAAAGGAAAAATATATAAAATTAACACACTTTTCGCGCCTAATAATTGTTGTTATTTATAATTTTGTAGACCGTTTATCTATTATAGCGGACTAAAATATCTTATATATCTAATTTAGAACCCTCACTACTCAGACTATGAGCGAATCGGTTAATATTCGAGAACTTAATGATCTTGTTGCCGGCAAGAAGGATTTCATCAACCTTGTTACACGTGGGATGGATCAGACCATCGTGGGGCAAAAGCATCTCGTTGACTCACTTCTGATCGCACTTCTATCTAACGGACACGTTCTTCTTGAAGGCGTTCCCGGTCTCGCAAAGACCCTTGCCATCAAGACTCTTGCTCAGATTATCGATGCCAAATACAGCCGTATCCAGTTTACTCCCGACCTTCTCCCTGCCGATGTGATCGGAACAATGATCTATAGTGTGCAGAAAGAGCAGTTCCAGATCAAGCGAGGCCCGATTTTCGCCAATTTCGTTCTGGCTGACGAAATCAACCGCGCCCCGGCGAAAGTACAGAGCGCTCTGCTCGAAGCCATGCAGGAACGTCAGGTGACCATCGGCGAACGCACATTCAAACTTGACGAACCGTTCCTGGTGATGGCCACCCAGAACCCTATCGAGCAAGAAGGAACCTACCCGCTCCCTGAAGCTCAGGTTGACCGTTTCCTTCTCAAAGTCATTATCGGCTACCCGACCAAAGAAGAGGAAAAGCTTATCATCCGGCAGAACATTTCCGGTGTAAAGACTGAAGTCCGTCCTCTTCTCCGTCCTGAAGAAATCCTGGAGGTTCAGAAGATCGTAGAAAAGATATATCTTGACGAAAAGATAGAACGTTACATCGTAGATATCGTATTCGCAACCCGTAACCCAGGCGATTATGACCTCAAAGATCTTGCCGGAATGATCAGTTTCGGAGCTTCTCCGCGAGCATCAATCGGTCTGGCCAAGGCAGCGAGAGCATATGCGTTCCTCCGTGGCCGCGGTTATGTGATTCCGGAAGATGTCCGCGCCGTATGCCACGATGTTTTGCGTCACCGCATCGGCCTCACATATGAAGCCGAAGCAAACAACATCACCACCGATCAGGTAATCTCCGAGATCCTTGACAAGGTCGAAGTACCCTGATGACACGTCTGTAAAATCCCCCTTCTAATGTTTTCTAAATGGAAGCAAACGAACTACTCAGGAAAGTCAGAAAAATCGACATAAAAACCCGCGGCCTCTCCCAGAACATCTTCGCCGGAGAATACCACACGGCTTTTAAAGGGAGAGGTATGACCTTTTCTGAAGTGAGGGAATACCAGTATGGCGATGATGTCAGAGACATAGACTGGAATGTGACCGCCCGTCATAACCATCCTTACGTCAAGGTCTATGAGGAAGAACGAGAACTGACAGTGATGCTCCTTGTCGACGTGTCGCGCAGCCGTCTGTTCGGTGCTGTCGGAGAAGAAAAGAGAGAGATGATAGCTGAAATAGCCGCTACCCTCGCCTATTCGGCCATCACCAACAATGACAAAATCGGAGTCATATTCTTTTCAGACAAAATTGAGAAATTCATTCCTCCGAAAAAGGGCAAAAAACACATACTTCTGATAATCCGCGAATTGCTGGATTTCACTCCGGAGAATCAAGGAACAGACATCAGCGTTGCATTACGTTATTTCACTGATGCTCTGAAAAAGCGATGCACTACCTTCCTGATCTCTGACTTCATAGACACCCATGACTTTACACGTCAATTGCAGATAGCCTGCAACCGCCATGATGTCATTGCTATTCAGGTATATGACAAACGCGACACAAGTCTGCCGGATGTAGGTCTCATGCGGATGACCGATCTTGAAACCGGTGCCTCCCGCTGGATAAACACGTCATCCAAACGGACTCGGCAGGCCTACAGCAAATGGTGGTATGAGCGGCAGCAGTCCATGAGCGATACATTCAGCAAATGCCGAGTCGATCATGCCTCGATAGCCACTGATGAGGATTTCGCCCATTCATTGATGGCTCTATTCAAAAACCGGGGAGTGCGCTGATAAAACCGCAGCCCGCCCAAGACTCTTTAATTGATTGCCAAATATGAATTTCATCCGACATATCCGTTTTCTGTTGCTGACAACAGCTATTTTAATATCAGCATCAGCTCTCGCCGGAGTTTCCAGCCTGAAAGTCAGTCTTGATTCCGCTTTCCTGCTCATGGGGCGCACTACCCCTCTGCACATCGAGCTTGTCACAGATGACAATTCTGACGGGCACCTCGTCATTCCAAAAGATTCCGTCTGTGACAAAGTTGAAATTCTGAAATATCTCACACCTGACACCACAGGTCTCGGAAGCGGACGCAGAGAAATCAAACAGGATCTTGTGCTCCAGTCATTTGATTCCGGCGTCTATCGGCTGAATCCGATTCTATACGTTGAAAATGGCGAAACCATCGCTTCAAACCGTCTTGTACTGAAAGTATATCCGGTTGTTGTCGACTCGCTGGAAACTATCCATGACTATGCCGATGTAGCAGACGTGGACCGCAGTTTCATTGATTACCTCCCGGACTTCGTTGTCGATTATGGATTGTGGATTCTGGCAGTAATCGTAGTCCTTGCACTTGGCGGATTCGCGTTCTACATGATGAAGAAAAAGAAGAATCCCTTTGCCGCACCTGCACCCAAACCGATACCGCCATATGAAAAAGCCATCGGCGAACTTTCGCGTCTGCGGGCTGAAAAACTCTGCGAGCAAGGCAAGGAAAAAGAATACTACACCCGTCTCACTGACATTCTCCGCATCTATCTCAATGGCCGTTTCGGCATAAATGCAATGGAAATGACCTCCACACAGATCAGACGCATGCTGAATGCCAATGAAGAGACACGTCTGTCAAAAGAGAACATGGAACGCGTGCTTGAAACGGCTGATTTTGTAAAGTTCGCCAAAGTACGCCCGCTGCCTGATGACAATGTCAAAGCGTTCAATTCTGCAATGCAGTTTGTCGAAGATACAAAACCTCGTCCTGTTGTAGCTGAAACCGACGGACAGCAGGAACCCACAAAAGAAGAATCTACTAAAAAATAGATAATACAATGTTATTGGCACATCCCGAATATCTTTGGCTGTTTTTACTTTTCATACCGCTGATTGCTTGGTATGTATTCAAACAGCGTGGCCTCCATGCCTCTATGGAGGTATCGACCGTATCGGCATTTGGCCGTATAGGTCGATCCAAACTCGCAGCCATGCGCCATATATTGTTTTTGTTGCAGCTTGGTGCCATAGGCTGTGTCATAGTGGTCCTCTCCCGTCCTCAGACACGCGACTCATGGAATACGTCAAGCGTAGAAGGCACCGACATCGTGATCTCAATGGATATATCAACCAGTATGCTTGCGCGCGACTTCAAGCCCGACCGATTTGAAGCAGCCAAAGAAGTTGCCTCCAAATTTGTGGCAGGGCGCGAAGGCGACAACATAGGCGTTGTTATCTTTGCAGCTGAAAGTTTCACTGCAATTCCAATGACAACCGACAGATCCATGATCGCCAATTATATCGGTGACATAAAAATGGGTATGCTGCAAGACGGAACTGCGATAGGTGACGGTCTCGCCACATCAATCAACCGAATAAAAGAAGGGAAAGCCAAATCCAAAAGCATAATCCTGCTGACTGACGGTTCGAACAATACCGGCAATGTCGCTCCGCTTACAGCCGCCGAGATCGCTAAACAGCTTGGTATAAAAGTCTACACTATAGGCATCGGCACAAACGGCACGGCGCCCTACCCTCAGGAAAACATGTTCGGACGCATCGAATATGTCAACCTGCCGGTAGTTATTGATGAAGCGACTTTGCGGAGCATCGCTGAAACAACCGGAGGTAAATATTTCCGCGCTACGGGCAACAACGTCCTCAAAGAGATATTCGCCGAAATTGATCAGCTGGAAAAAACAAAAATGGATTTAAGGAACTTCACAAGTACTGAAGACGATTATCTGCCCTGGGCAATCGCGGCTTTAAGCCTTTTCGGTCTTGCAGTGTTACTAAGATACACCTTGTTCCGGACAATTCCATAAGAAATATATATTTGAGAATATGATTTCGTTCGCTTATCCACACCTGCTATACCTTCTTCTGCTGCTCCCGTTAGTGGCAGGCCTTTTCATATGGAGCCGTCTGAGTCGCCGGCGCAAAATGAACCGCTATGGCAAACCGGAAGTCATCGCCCACCTGATGCCTGAGGTTTCAAAATATATGCCTTGGGTAAAAATGAGTCTTGCACTTCTCATTATCGCCGTACTGGTCATTATGATTTCCCGCCCGCGTGCAACCGGAGGTCGTGATGCAGATGCCGCAGAGACAACATCGTCACGCGGTATAGAAGTTATGGTCTGTCTTGACGTTTCAAATTCAATGCTGGCCTCCACCACCGATGACGATCATGGCATAAGCCGTCTGCAAAGAGCCAAGCACATACTTGAAAAGCTGATTGACAAGATGACCAATGACAAAGTCGGTCTGATCGTATTTGCAGGCGATGCTTATACCCAGCTCCCGATCACGTCTGACTATATTTCAGCCAAAATGTTTCTCAACGGCATCACCCCGGACATCGTCCCTACTCAGGGAACAGCTATCGGAGCCGCGCTTGAAATGGCCATGAACTCATTCACTCCTACCGATGACATGGGAAAAGCCATAATAGTCATCACCGACGGAGAAAATTTTGAAGACAATGCGGTAGATGCAGCAAAGCGGGCTGCTGATGCCGGAATTCAGGTGGATGTGATCGGACTCGGCACAGCAAAAGGTGCCCGCATCCCCCTCGGCAACGGTCATTATATGATCAATCCCATGACCGGAGAAGAAGTTGTCACCCGCCATGACGAAGCCACAGCTTCACAGATTGCATCAGCCGGCAAGGGCATTTATGTGAACGGAGCCTCGAATTCAGCGATCAACGCCATTGACTCAAAAATGGACGAGCTGACCCAAGGCGAGTTCGAACGCAAATCTTTCTCCCCGCAAAGCGAACAATTCCCAATTGTAGCCTTCATAGCTCTGATATTGCTTCTTATCGACTCTATTACTGTCACACGCAAAATATCATGGCTCAAGAAATATCGTTTCTTCACAAAAGAGGAAGGAGGAAACAAATGAAACGACTTGTAACTTTCGCATTCTTTATATCGGTCCTGACATCTGCTTTTGCACAATCAGGGTCGACCAGGCATGAACGCAATTATATTGTGGAGGGCAACAAGCTCTATCACGAAGAGCGCTATGCCGAAGCAGAAGTGGCATATCGGAAAGCACTCCAGGAAAACGCGATGAATGAAATCGCTCAATTCAATCTGGCTGCATCTTTGCTGCGCCAGGGCTCTGCTTCCGGCGAGACCCAGAAAGAAGCCACCACAATTCTCCAGAATCTGACCCGCGACGCCGAGAATATTTCAATCGCTGAAAAAGCGTTTTATAATCTCGGAAACATAGCCTTCAACGCCCAGGATTATGCAAAAAGCATTGACCTCTATAAAAATGCCCTGCGCAAGAATCCTGACAATGATCAGGCCCGCGAAAACCTGCGTATAGCCCAGAAGCGCCTTCAGGATCAGCAAAACAACCAGGATCAGAACAAAGACCAGAACAAGGATCAGGATAAGAAAGATCAAAACAAAGATCAGAAACAAAACCAGGATCAGAACAAGAACCAGGATCAGAATAAAGATCAGGACAAACAGCAACAGCAACAGCAAAATCAGGATCAGCAGAAGCAGGACCAGCAGCAACAGCAGCAGCAAGGCGGCATAAGCCAGCAAAATGCAGAAAAGATTCTGAAAGCTATGGAAAATGAAGAGAACGCCACTCGCGCCCGTATCAATGCCGAGAAGAAAAAGAACGGAGCTCCTTCACGCAGACCTGTTACCAATCCTTGGTAATCCCTTATTAAACGACCTCTTATAATTTGAGAATTTAAGGAATGAAACGTTTTTCACTATTTATATTATTAGGGACCCTGCTGATCTGCCAGAATGTATTCGCTCAGGTCAGTTTTTCAGTTCAGCCGCCGACCCGCGTCTATGAAGGAGACCGCTTCCCGATCACCTTCAGGTTAAGCAACGCCGACGGTTCAGACCTGAACGTCTCTCAGATCAATGGCTGTACGCTTCTCTACGGCCCTTCGGTCTCTCAGCGGCAAAGCTATCAAGTGACCAACGGCAAAGCCGTTTCATCATCTTCGGTTGAATATACCTATTACTATAAAGCTGGCAAGGCAGGACAATACACTATCCCTGCCGCATCCGTCATGGCTGACGGCAAGCGCTACTCAACCAAAGCCGTGTCTTTTACAATTCATGAGAGCGCCGACCGTGACAAACCTGCTTCACAGCGCCCGGTCGATGTCGATGATGTCGACACTCAAGCCGCCGGCCGCCGGGTCAACAGTGATGACGTGTTCGTACGTATCATCCTGTCCAAGTCATCCGCCTATGAGCAGGAAGCTATCGGATGTACCATCAAGCTCTATACCAAATACAGCATTTCATCATTCATGCCGACGAAACAGCCTTCGTTTGACGGCTGTCTGATTCAGGAGCTGGATGTTCAGCCTTCGCTCAATGAAATGGAGACATACAATGGGCAGAACTATATGACCGCCGTGCTCAAACGCTGCATAATTTTCCCGCAGAAAAGTGGCAAGCTGACCATCAACTCCGGCAATTATGACATCTCAGTGGTTCAGTATGACAATGTCAACATGGGCATGTTCCAGGTGCGTCAGCCGCGCGAAGCAAAAATCAAAGTAAGTTCCAATACCGGCTCTCTCAACATCCTGCCCCTCCCCCAGCCTCAGCCCGACGGATTTACCGGAGCAGTAGGCTCATTCAGCATTGACAGCCGTATGGTCGGTAACACTTTCCGCACCAATGACCCTGCAACTCTGATCTATACAATCAAGGGAACAGGCAATATCAAATATGTCAAAGAGCCGGAAATCGATTTCCCGACTGAATTCGAGCAGTACACTCCCAAGAGCGATATCCAGACCGAAGTCCACGGAAATGAAGTCTCCGGAACTATGACTGTCGAATATACATTCGTACCACAAAGCGTGGGAGACTTCTCTATCGGCAGTGACAAATTTGTATATTTCAATCCGCAGACCAAACAATATGTGACTCTCACCACTCCTGCCTATTCAATCAAAGTGGCAAAAGGCTTGTCAGCTCCGGTGTCTGCTGAACAGAAAGATGTCGAAAACAAAAATTCAGACATCCGCCACATCTACCTCGGTGAAAAGCACCCGCAACAGTCGCACATATTGGTCGTTACCAAAGGCTGGTATTGGGGACTGTATGCCGGCCTGCTTGTATTGACTGTGGCACTTATCGCCATCAACCGGCGTCAGGCAAAACTCTCCGCAGACGTCACCGGCCGCCGGACAGCCAAAGCAAGCAAAGTGGCAAAAAAACGCCTCAAAGCCGCGGAAGCATTCATGAAAGCCGGAAACAGCGAAAAGTTCTATGAGGAAATGCTTAGGGCTCTTTGGGGCTATCTGTCTGACAAACTTTCAATGCCTGTGTCACAGCTCTCACGCGAGAACATCTCATCCACGCTTGCATCAAAAGGGTATTCGGAAGAAAGCACAGCCGGACTTGTTGAAGTGCTTGACGACTGTGAAATGGCCCGTTATACTCCTGACAGCTCAAGCCGGATGGACAATGTCTATGAAAAGGGAGTCAATGTCATCAATAACCTCGAAAACTGCAAACGATGAGAAAACTAATATTCCTGCTGACTGCAATCTGTCTTTGCTCGGTTATTCCGGCCAAGGCTTCTGACATACTGCAACAGGCTGATTCAGCATACACAGCCGATAATTTTCAGGAAGCCGCAGCTGCATATCAGCATATCATCAAAGAAGAAGGCACGTCAGCTGAAATTCTTTACAACCTTGGAAACTGCTATTACCGGATGGGAGAACTGGGCAAAGCTATTCTCTCATACGAAAGAGCTCTACGCCTCGACCCGACCTTTGACGATGCCCGCAACAACCTGGAATTCGTCAACTCCAAGATCGCAGACCGGGCCGGAGAACGTGGCACATTCATGGGAAACGCGCTGGACTCCGTTGCTAATTCGGCTAAATCCAACACATGGTCATGGCTTGCATTCGCGTTTTTTGTCATCACGCTTACCGGAGTAGTCGCATATATATTCTCCAGTCAGGTAACAGTCCGCAAAACCGGATTCTTCGGAGGCATCGTTGCCTTCATAGCCTGCATATGTTTCATTTTTCTGGCTCTCAGATCAGCCTCTATCGCAATGGCTGATGATGTTGCCATAGTGACAGCGCCATCAACAATTCTCAGCACATCGCCCCGTGAGCCAAAAGATCGTTATCAGGAAGCAATGCTGCTCCATGAGGGAACGCGAGTGCAAATTATTGATTCAGTCCGCTCGACCTTTGACTCGATCAGCACACTCTGGTATGATGTTCAGGTTGACAACGCCCACAGGGCTTGGATCAATGCTGCGGCCGTAGAAAAAATTTAGCAACCTGCTTCTGATTTCAGAATCTTCAGGCGTAAAATCTCAAAACCAAACCTCATAAGAGCCGGCTCGTTAATTTTCATTATCGGGTCGGCTCTTAATTATTGAAATACACTCAGTTAATCCGCTTTGAAAAAGTTTAGTTAAAAAAGGTGTTATTAAACATAGAAATTTTTAGCGTTTTTATTTGTTTGATTAGAAATTAAAACTTAATTTAGTGACGTGGAACATTTCTAACCACAATACAATTTAATTAAACAAAGTACTAACCCCCAAACACCTATAAGTATCATGACTAAGACTATCTCGTTCAACGACCTTCGCCGCATCAAAGACAGTTTGCCTGATGGTTCAATCCGTCAGATCGCTGACAAGCTCAATGTCACTCCCCAGACTGTAAGAAATTACTTCGGCGGCACAAATTACGAGTTCGGAAAGAATTGTGGAGTTCATATTGAACCCGGTCCTGATGGGGGCATAGTAGTTCTTGATGACACCACTATCTATGACATGGCTGTTGAAATCATCCAGGCTCAGAATAAAGAAGACTAAGTATATCTATAAATAGCATAAAAACATTTTCGGAAGGGTAAAAAGTCAGCTATGCCAACGGCTTTTTGCTCTTCCATTTGTTTTTAAGAAGACAACAGCCAGTTCAGTCTTAATTTCAATAAAATAGTCAAATCTTAATAAATTAACGTCTATGCAGGAGGACCGTCTGATAACAATCGCCATACACACTTATGAAAAGGCACATGAGTTGAAAAATATCCTTGAATGCGAAGGAGTGAAAGTTACATTACAGAATGTCAACCTTTCAACCCCGGTGGTATCCTCCGGCATCAGAGTCAGAATCAGAGAATGTGATCTGCCGTTGGCTTTGAGAGTGATTGAAAATATCGAGATCTTCGCCCCCGGAGCGCTGAAAGAATGCGCTGACGGGTCTGCCGAAATCCTTGTTCCCATCGACTTTTCCAATTCATCAAAACAAGCCTGTTTCATGGCATTCAGAATTGCAGCCGCACATAAAGCGAAAATCAAACTTCTTCATACGTATGTGGACCCGATGCTGACAAACACCGCATCGCTCCAGTTGACGGATGCAATGACATTTGACACTTCTGCTGACGCTGTCATGGAAATCCAGGAAGAAAAAGAGCTCAACAAAATCGGCAATTCACAAATGAAAGAGTTTGAAACTTTGTTGCGTGACAAAATGAAAGACGGAGTTATCCCACCGGTCATTTTCTCATCGGAAGTTTCGGAAGGTTTACCGGAAGAAGTCATCACAGACTATGCCTCGACACACCACCCAATGCTCATTGTCATGGGTACTCGCGGAGCCAACAAGCAATCGAGAGATATGCTCGGAAGTGTTACCGCAGAGGTCCTTGATTCATGCCGCTCAAGCATCTTCACTGTACCCGAATCGCTGAGGTTCAAGTCTGTGGCCGATATCCGCGAAGTGGTTTACTTCGCTTCGTCCCGCCAGCAGGACATACTTGCGCTTGACGCCCTCTATCGAATTTTCCCGGAGCAATCTCTGTCTGTCACACTGGCCTCTATCCCTTCAAAGAAAAAGTCCAAAGGCGATGCCGAGGCTCTCAACAATCTGAAGGACTACTGCGTCAGAAACTACCCGGCCTATACATTCAAAGCACTTCAATTGTCACATTCAAACGAAATTGAAGAATTCAAAGTCCTTGACAATCAGAACAAGATCGAGCTCATAGTCGTTCCGACTCCACATAAAAATATATTTGCCCGACTGTTCAACCCCACACTGGCTCATAAACTCCTGTTTCACTCAGACATTCCCATGCTTTCGATTCCGGTCTGAGACCAAAAAGCTTGATTGCGGAAGCATTCTGAAACCGAAAGATGACATTCAGGGCCATGCCATTGCCAATGCTATTTGGAAGATATTATGGATATTATGGATTGCGCAGTGTGATAATTTTGTTGGGCTTATATAGTTGGGATTCGGGATTTTATTATTAAATTTGCATCTGGATTGGCATAGCCTCTCCAAGACATATTGAAAAATAAGAAGCGTTATGCTCATCTTGTAGTTTGAGAACCTGAGAAATTCGTAAACAGAGCAAGAGATAGCATAGTGGTTCTCACGCGTATAGCGTGGGCTGCTATTGTTACATCTGCTCACAGGTTTTCTCAGGACCTTCAAACTAGAACGTGGCATAGTTGGCTCACGTTTCTGCATCTTTATAAATAATCTCTCCTCTGAGCCGAGCGAGAGAAGATATGGAAATAAATCATGAACACATCTTATCTTTTCATCATTGCTGCTATCGTTGTTGCCTATTTGGTTTTCATGTTCGTTTTGCGCGGCAAGATTGCAAAACGTACCGAGGGAGTCGTGGAAGGTCGTACCGCAGGGGAGGCTATGAAAGATTATCTTTGTCAGACTATCAATGGCTATAATCCCAATAGCTTTATGATGGCCTATGGTTGGGTTATGGCTAAATATGACATTAACCGAATATTCGCCTATAACTCTGACCAAATTTTGGTTGTCCCCGTGAAACTTCTCCACGGAGAGTTGGTTATGCCTGACAATCAGGAAATGGTAGTCATTGACCTTGGTACCGTTGATCATTTATTTCTTTTCAAAAAAGGGTCAAATTCTGGCGTTCGCGTCTATTTTGATAATGAGAAAAATTCCGATAACTTCTATGACCTTGATTGTTTGAAAAAAGATGTGTGCGGCAATGACAACATCCCGGAATTCATGAAGTTTGTAGATTTTATGGATAATTGGGCGAAAAAGAATAATATCCCTGTCGAAGATTAACAAAATGAGGATTCCCTTTTTATTTGTGTCGGCGATAACGTCGTTATCGGCGTCAGTGATTCACGCTCAACTGAATATCATAGAGGCGGGAGACGGTATAGTTGAATATTCACTGGAAAATGCCGTTCCATATGACAGTCTTGCACCCTTTCATCAGTCATATGATAATTATCCTAAGTTTCCCGGTCAGACATTGTTTTTTCAAGGCATGAAGAATGATGCGAGCGGATATGTAGATGCTTTTTATACTGCCAATCCGCTTAAGGGAAACAGCAAGGTTTATCATGCAATGAATGAACGGGTCGGCAATACGTCACCGAATGCTGTTGTTGGTAAGTACTTCGACGTATTAAAAGTTTTTTGTAAACAAAATTCTAGATATTGTCTTTTGCTTAAAGAGCAAAAGACTGGCGATGAAATATATTATCTGCCGAGTATAGCGACTACAAATAACTTTATCTGCATCGGAAATTATGAAAAAATGAAGCAGCTGCATGTCGGCAAAACATTCTATGCGCTTGGCAAACGAGTAGGACTGGTTGGCGGCAACATATTGCAAACATCAGAAGGTGCAGAGTATAAAGCTGTTGACATGGGCATTGAATTGCACGACAACGGGGCATACCTTATTCTTGAAGACAACGATGGTCAACGTTTAAAAGGCATGCCTTACGGACATATCGTAGCCGGATTCGTATCTAAAGAACGCTTGGACAGTCTTATTAAACGTTACGGAAAGGATTATGGTGAAAGAATTGCGTTCACGCATATCATCGAGGGGATGTCAAAAGAAATGCTTATTGAATCGCTCGGCAATCCTATAAAAAAAGAGCAGACCTCTTTTAAAGGGAAACCTGCCGACATATGGCAATATCCCGAAGGTTACACTATAGGCCTGCAAAACGGTAAGGTCATCTCAGTTCATAAAAGATCTTATTTATGGTAATGACTTTTGTTATAACGGTTTTAATAGTCTTGCTCATAATCATGTTGTGGGCAATGTTTACAAACAACAGCCTGATTGCGAAACGAAATCGCGTCAGGCAGTGCCGTAGCGGAATCTGTGTCGCAATCAAGCAGCGCAACGACATGATACCAAATCTCATCAGTGCTGTCAAAGCATATATGGTTCATGAAAATGAAACACTGACACGCATAGCGGAACTCCGCTCTCAATCAATGTTTGACTCCGAGAGACAGCAGATTGACGATGGAAATGAAATATCATCTCTACTCTCACGTCTGAATGTCGCTGTAGAGAATTATCCTGCGTTGAAGGCTGACGGCCAATTTATGGAACTGCAGAGAAGTATAATTGACATGGAGTGTGAATTGCAGGCTATTAGGCGAACATATAATGCTGCAGTAACAGACTATAACAACTGTATTGAGATGTTTCCCTCTTCAATCTTCGTGTCATGGAGGAATTTTCAGGAAGAAGAGCTGATAGAGATTCCTCCTGAAAATATGCGCGATATAAATGTCGCACAAATGTTTGAGAAATGAAGGAAACTCATCAAATCGACTTTGACGCTTTGTCAAAGGTGTTCTTTGAAAGATTTAAGCGCATCAATCGCTTGAAGATTACAGTCAGATGCCTTACATGCGTGGTTCATTCCTTGATGTTGTGTTGGATGGCATATTGCTTTTATTCCGCTTTTTTCGGATGGGATGTAAATTATTGTCAGGGAAGCAATGTATGGATATATTTTATAGTAGGGTTTGCTGCATTCTGCGCCTTACTCTATTTATTGAACATCAGTCTATCGGATTGTACGTCACGCGAACGTAGTCTCATGAGGGATATTATTCTAAAAATGTTTCCCGATGCAGTTTTTACATCCAACAAATCCATTCCGCGCAAAGTGCTTGCTGAAAGCAGCCTGTTTGATATTCTGGATGATAATGACAAACAACTCACCCACGCTGAATACGGGTGTATCGAGTTTAAAGATAGCAACGGAGGTCTAGCAGTCTATGATATTGGAGTGACTTCTTATAAAGCTGCAAAAATGATGTCTCAGATTCCAATATTGGGTTTCATTGCCATAGTCTATCGTTCGATAATCCTTCCGATTTTCGGAAAGCCAATAGAAAGTTCGATTCATAGTTTTCGAGGAATGTTCGGCTACCATGATTCGTCATTAAATCCTAAAGGTTCGGTAATAATTCTGCCAGATAATCTGGAAGATAAAATAGGCTACCTTGCTCATGGAATACAAGCTTTCCGAAAAAAGAATGATGCAAGACTTGTAATACTTGAAGACCCTGAATTTGAGAAATTATTTGCGGTTTATGCGGACGACGAGATTGAAGCACGGAAGATTCTGACCCCTGCAATGATGAGACGTATAACAAAACTGCGACATATGCTTGGGCGGGAGCTTATGATTTCGTTTAATGGCAGTATGGTTTACTGCGCTTCCGAAACGCACAACGGCTTTTTTTGTCCTAATCGTAAATCGCTTGTAAACGGACAACTCCTTGAACAAATCTACAACGATGTCAATGCAAGTCGTGTGATATTAGCTGAATTATCTTAGAAACTGTTTAAAATTAGAATTGAAAAAATGTTATATGGCATAACAAACCCTCA
>CAMXAZ010000005.1 GCA_947179295.1 uncultured Muribaculaceae bacterium | reverse complement strand
TATTGTCGGTTTTGGATGTATCGAAGCTGCCCATGTATCGCTCGGTTGTGGCGAGGTTACTATGCCCGAGGATATTCTTGATGGCTGAACTTTCAGCGCCAGCTTCCTGCGCGATGTGTGCAAAGGCATGGCGGCTAATGAGCATGGTGAGATTCGTTGTGATTTCAGCTTTTTCCGCAATCTTTTTCAGATATTTATTGATAAGGGCATTCTTGACTGAAATCTGCTGGTACAGTTGGTGGCGTAGCTCCGGCTCCATTCTGTCCTTATCCGCCTGCGTTACAAATTTGGCAAACGGTGCATCATTGTCAAGTAGTGGGAAGATATAAAAGCGAAGCCTCCACGGATTGCGGAAGCCTCGCCTTGTCAGTTCTGAATGTTTGTTGAGGTCAACCCCATAAGGGGTGCCGGGGGTATCGTCTCGCCCTATTTGTGGCGCAGTGGTGCAAGTCAGAATAATTTTTTATTCTGAAAATTACAGCATAGATGTCTTCTTGCGCATTCAGTGGTAGGCCTTGGCGGTTGGTATTATTTAGCAAGAAAAGAATTAATATCATCCATGAGTACCGACTTCGATGCAACTGTTTCCATCATATAATCGCGTAAATAAGTCCCTATCCGGGTTGACTTTGTAGTCCACGCATCTTCGTCTGCTGTCTTATAAATTAGAATTGTGTCTTGATACCCAAGGGTGCGAGCATTGTAGATGTCATTCCCGTTGTTGGTGCTTACATATATTTTATGCTCAAGTTGATAGCATTTACTCTCATTATTATCATCAATAAAAGCGATAATTCGGTCTTTTAAGTCTGTTGCCTTTTTATTTCTATCGCCATTTATGATGTCTGTATAACGAAGTGCAATTTGTGCTGCCTCAATAGCTCTTGCTTCATTGTAAATATGTTTTGAATCAGACATTGATGAAATTCCTGCTAATATACATTTATCAAGCGAATCGCTCATAAATTCAATCCTTTTCAATGTGTTTGTGATTGTAGTGGAATCAACCATAACAATCGAATCTATTGACACTATATCGTTTGAAAGATTCTTGGCTTGTATATATCGTTCAAACCTTGACTCAACGAGGCTTTTAGGCTTGTGGCTACACCCAGCCAACATCGGGAGCAACATCAGCAGCACTGCCAGTAACTTTTTCATATTGATGTGATTTTAATTATTTTATGGGTTTGTTTTATGCTTTATTTCGTTCAATGATAACATTTATAACCCCTGCGAGTTTTTGAGCCTTTGATACGCTGTTGCCGATTTTCAATGCGATAGTAGGCTCTTGTATGCTATTCACGTTGATATATAGCGTGTATTTATGTATAGTCGTAGTTTGACTTGTAGCGTTATCCGAAATATTCTTTTTTGCGGTTGCCGCTCCTGCTACTGCGCCTAATCCACCTGTCAGCATGCCTCCGACAACAGCACGTCCGAGCATACTTCCTGTTGAGGTCTTTGCTGTTCCCGTAGAGCTGGTAATTGTTTCGCTTGTGGCATCATCAACCAATGAATATCCCAATATATCCGAGAACTTATATTCTTGAGCTTTTATCCTAATAATCCGTGAGGCCTCAAACAACATTACATGAGTGTTGATGTCATATTCCTCATAATCTCCCAAATCAATATCCAAAACACACTCGCCTAATCGATCTATTAATTTGGTGCGCTGTGCATTATATTCAGCTTCTTGTTTTTCTCTCCACTGTTCTCTATTTCGCCAACGGATTCTATCTCTTTCCTCATCTTCTTGTTCTTTCTTTTTGTCATGCCTTCGAACAAGGAAAATGACAGCAAATACAAAAAGAATCAATACTATTTGAATAATACCATTCATTTTTTGAGAGAATATAAAATTAATATCTTAATACCAATCCATTAAATCGAGAATGTTCTTTTGAACAATGCTATCGAACTGCGGAGTATAATATAGACTATCCGGCACAGTAATTTTTGCAGCATGTACGACAGATTTGCCGTTTCCCAAGTTTATAAGTCGTTCTTTCCCCGTAGAGGTGAGAATATACTCAATAGTCGTTTGTGATTTACCGCCGAATGAGTTTCTGGCATTTAACTTGGCTTGTAATACCACTACATCATTACTTTCGAACTCTATGGTCGGAGTCATAAGTTCTGCTCCATCTTTATCTACAAGAGATTGAATAACCACTTCTTTCGCTCGCTCTTTGGCTTGTTGCACAAGTTCTTTGCTTGAATTGTTATGGCTGTTTTCACAAGACATAAGTAAACATAAACCGATTATTGCAATAATAATTATTCTTGACATAACTATATATTATTCATCCAAATATTTATATGCCGCTTTAACAATGGCAGAGAATCCGAACAAGAAAACTGACAAGGCTATTATGCCAAGTCCATATTTCCAAGAGCCGTTTTCAATATCGCTGAAAAGGCCAAGTATTCCTGCTATCAAGGAAAGCCACGCAATGATTTTGATAGTGGCAGGAACTATGAATGATTCGCTGCTATTCTCTCTATACCGCTTACCTTGATATGGTTTGGAGTAATAATCGGCAAGTGGTGTTTTCTGTTCTTCTTCCATTATCAGAATAAATTATATGTTAATACTGTGCGCACTTGCAGATAAAACAAAAGCGCAGACTTTCGCCATACGCTGTCTTAGCCCACCACAGGCTACAATCTACTATGGGATAAGTCCGCGCCGTATGGCACGAATCCCAATGTAGGTTGTAATAGCTCGTTCTTTGGTCGAGGTGGTGGTTCAGACAGCGATTGAGCTAATATGTAAGGGTGCAATACCCCAAAGGAATACTGCACCGCAAATTTAGTCATAATTCGCCTAATGGCAAAAGATTATGCGCAGTTTGTTTCGCTTGTTGTCAAAATTGTAGGCGTGCGGAGAGAATTAGGGCAGCGGGTTAAACTTAATTTTACCGTCAGTTTCCGCTTTCCAAAGCGCATCAAGGTAGTCAGCAATCCATTCTTCCTGTGATTTGCGAGTCGCCATAGCCGCTATACTGACGCGGCTTGCATTGGTCAGATAAGCTGTTAGGTAAGCATCCACTTTTGACATTCCGAGCCACATCATTAAGGCGAATACCACATCTGCTCTCGCCATATTCTTATGCTTCGTTTCGGGGAGTTGCGCAGGGGATGTGCGAAGTTTCCATGCTAATCCGCTGACCCGGATTGGTGTTGATTTTTTGCGGTAGCTGCAAAAAAAAGAATGAGTAATGATGGCCGAAGCCAAACAATTACTCATTCTCCTCTCTCCTCAGCGGTATGGACGGGACTCGAACCCGCGACCCCCTGCGTGACAGGCAGGTATTCTAACCAGCTGAACTACCACACCAAGTTGAGTCTTGCTTTACGGAGGCTTTCGTTTCGCTTAACGTTGCCGTTATTTCCGTTTTGCGAGTGCAAAGTTAAGCTCATTTTTAATACTGTGCAAATATTTTTGAAAAAAAATGAGAAAAAATAGCGGATGTGTGGATTTATATCTAATTCAGAACTAAAATTGGTCTATTTGGTAGTGGATTTCAGGTCGAGATAGTGCTTGCGGAGAGGTGCGGGCAGTTTTTCTATGGCATAGCGCAGCATTGTCCGTGGCATGACGGCGGCATGGCGGTCCAGGAATTGGAGCAGCAATGGTTCGTTTCCGCGTTTGCCCATTTCGCGGAGCATCCATCCGGTTGCCTTGTGGATCAGGTCGTGGGGGTGGGTGAGGTAGCGCGTGGCGATCGTGATGGTGGGCTCGGTTATGCCGTTTTTGAGCAGAGTCAATGTGGAGACTATTGCTATGCGCTGTTCCCACAGGTCTTCGGAGTGGCTGAGGGTTTCAAGCAGGTCTGTCTGTCCGCTTTCACTGACGTATTCACCCAGAATTTTTGGGGCCGAGAGGTCGACGAGATCCCAGTTGTTGATTCCGGAGGTGTGTGTGAGGTAGAAATCTATTATCTCACGGCGTGCCGATGGATTTTTGCGGTTTCTGCGATAGCGCTCAACGAGGACAAGGAGTGCCGACAGTCGGTGGTCGTGTACGGGGGAGGAGAGCATAATTTCAATAGCTTCCAGCGGGGCGTCAGACATGAGGCGTGATACTTTTCGGACGGCCGGGACTGTGTTGCCCAGAAAGATGTCGCCTTCGCCGTATTGTCCGGGGCCGGTTTTGAAGAAGCGTTGCAGGATTTCGCGTTTGCCGGGTATGATGTCAGAGGCGAGGGCCTCTTTCCAGGTGTCGATAAATTCGGTGATATTCATGGGGATGGGGATATTAGCGTTATGCAAAAGTACAAAAGTAGCTCATGAAAATCAAGCTTTTGTTGGAAGAGCCTGATTTTCCGAGCTACTTTCAGAAATTGTCTGATCCATTCCGGTCAGGCAATTTCTCAGGGTTGTTTTTATGAAGGATTATGAGCTGTTCTGTATATCTGTATATATGTGTGTATGCTGTGTCCGGGGCAGCTTCATCGGCTGTCGGGTTTCAGAGTGTCGGTCAGACGGCTGCTGAAAAAACTCCAGATGATTTCAGCTGTCGGCAGGTCTTTGTCGGCCCAGGAGTGTTTTCCTCCATGAATTTCATAGAGCACCACCTCGCGGCCCGACGGAGCGCCGGAGTGGACAGTGCGGGTGATCAGTCGCTGCGGATCGCGCATGGAGCAGAGTGAGTCGGTGGTGACTTTCAGGCATCCGTTATTGCCGGCGATCATGCCGATTGCTTCCGGCACCGCGATATAGCAGCCCCATCCCCCGTCATTGGTCAGGTCGCCTTCCCAGCGCGAGGTCCGGTCGGCGTTTCCGTGGATCTCAAGGAAATGGACGGGGAGCGACAGGCTGTGGTTCTTGCACAGCCACTCAAAGGCGAGGCCCGCCACTGAGGCATAGGCTTTGAAAAGTTCCGGTGCGGTAAAGGCAAGCTGATAGCAGAGATCGCCGCCGTTTGACATCCCGGCCATGAACACGTTGTCGCGGCTTAGCCGGAAGCGGGCGGTGACTTCGTTTATCAGACAGCGGAAAAAGTCGGCTTCGTCCACGCACATTGATTCCTGTGGCGGATAGCCTACTTTCCAGCCGTCCTTTCCGCGGGAATCAGGAGTGCCGTCGGGGTAGCATACGGCAAATCCGTGGCGGTCAGCAGCGGCGTTCAGATCGGTCAGCCAGCGCTTGGCCGAGCCATAGCCGTGGGTGTAGACCACGAGCGGAGCATCCGGGCGCAGGCCGTCAGGGAGATAAACGCTGTAGGTGCGCACGGTGTCGGCATAGGCAAACTCATGCTTTTCCGGTCTGCCGTCACTTGCCGCCGCTGTCACTGCAAGCCACAGAAGGACGGCGGAAGAGATCAGGCGTGGGAGCAGGCGCATTTTCATCATTTTTGTTTTTTCGCGCGTGATTTCAGCAGCGACTGAAGGCGTTCCGGCTCATTGGTGGTGATGAAATCTACGCCGTGAGCGATACACCATTTCATGTCGGCTTCGGAATTTACGGTCCAGACATTGACCAGCAGTCCGAGGTCGTGGCATTCCTTGATCCATTCGGGATGCTTCCGGATGACTTTCATGGCATAGTCGATGCCGGTGCCTCCCATCTGTTTGATCTGGGCGGGCACGTAGTCGCCGTCGAGATAGTAGACTCCGGTGCCTTTCGGCGCATATTTGATGAAATTCTTGAAGCCGTCGCTTGAGAAGGTTATGTAGTCGACCTTGTCCTGAAGTCCGTATTTCTTAACCAGAGCCAGGATTGCTTTGACGGCAGCTTTTTCATGCGAGCGGCTGTCATGGCGCTTCATCTCGCAGACTATGCGTGAGGGCAGGTGAGATGCTGTGGCGAGATAGGCTTCGAGAGTCGGGACGTGCTCTCCGTTGGAAAGTTTTTCGGCGAGCACACGTGATGCCGGTGATGATTCTATGTGGACTCCGTTGATGTCAGGGTCGTGGTTGACCACAAGCACACTGTCAGCCGTCATCCACACATCGAATTCCGATGCATAGCAGTTGATCGAGTCGGCCTTGACTATCGAGCGGATTGAATTCTGGGCCGAGCCTTCGGTCTTCCAGTAGCCGCGGTGAGCGATTACTTTCGGGGTGTCAGCCGCCATGCTGCCGGCCGCCACAAGGAGAGTGGCGGCGGCAAGCAGACGTGAGATTTTCATTTTGTACATTATAGATTATACTCAATGGTTACGGGTTTGTTTACAGGAGTGGAGGCAACTCTGACCACCGGACATCCGGCGGCTTCGTCATATTCAACCTTGGCTTTCTTGCCGTTGACCGTCACCTTGACACCGTCTTTCAGGCCTGGAAGCTGCAGGCTGTAGGAGCGACGCATGGTCTGGCCGGGATACGAACCTTCGGCGGGAGCCACGGTCACGCACGCGCGGTTGTCTTTCTGGGTGTAGCGGAGCGCGGTTGTGGAGTAGATGCCGTTCTGATAGTCAAGCGATATGCCGTCATCCTCATAAAGACTGAACACATTGTCGGCATCCTTGGCCGCGGGGTAGACGCGCATGACGAGTGTTTCAAGCGCAGCTGTGGCCGGACGCGGAGTGTAGGGCTGCATTGGGAGTATCCATCCGCCTCTTACATAGAGTGGGAATTCCTCAAGAGGCTTTTCGATCTGTGCGGTCTGGCCTCCGTCTTTGCGTTCGTGGGTGAAATAGTCATACCAGACCTCGCCTTTTGGGAACCATACTTTCTGCGCGGCAGTCTTGTCGGCGCCGCTTCCGGGGGTCGAGATGGGAGCAGCAAGCAGGATGTCGCCGAAAGTGAACTGCTGGGGCTGGCTGAAAGATTCCTTCTGGTCGCCATAGTCGATGAACATCGAGCGGTTGAGCGGCACCATAGTGTTGTGGGTCTGCCAGACGCTCGAATAGATATAGGGCATCATTTCGGAGCGCATGTGGTACATCTTTCTCATGGCCTTAGTCTCGCGGTCGCCGCTGATCCAAGGGCGTCGGTCGAGGCGCTTGTCTTTGGTGGAATGGACACGCAGAGCAGCCGACAGGGCGCCGAACTGGGTCCATCTGACTGTCAGTTCAGGGTTCGGATCACCGCGGAAGCCGCCTATGTCATGCGCCCAGTAGTAGCATCCGCCCTGGCCGCTGCAGGCAGTGAGTTTAACTTCGAAGGCGAGAAGCTCCCAGTTGGCTTGGGCGTCGCCTGAGAACTGGATCGGGTGACGGTGGTCGCCCCATCCGGCCCAGCGGCTGTAGCCGGCGCCGCGTTTGCCGTTGCGCTGCGAGTCGCGGTAGTAAAGTTCGTTGATCCAGGCGAGGGTTGTGGAGTGATGGCCGCGCACGTGCGGGTAGAGGTAGTTCTGCTGCCAGTCAAGCCACCAGAAATCCACGCCCATGTCTTCGCTCGGACGGTGGGCATAGTCAAAAAATTTGGCCATATAGTTGCTGTCGGCAGTATTGAACAGAGGCACGGTTCCGTCTGTGACACCGAGAGCCTTGATGAATGCCGGATAGTGTTCCTCGTGGGGGCGCATTCCGTCGTGGGGATGGTCGTTGAGCGAGACTGTCACGCCACGGGCATGGCAGGAGTCGATCAGAGCTTTCGGATCGGGAATAAGTTCGCGGTTCCAGGTGTAGCCGTTCCAGTTGAGATGTCCGTTGTGGCCTGTGCCGACGGTGGCATCGTTGGTGTGCCATCCCATGTCAAACACGATGTTGTCAAGCGGGAAGTCATTTTTGTCATAGCCGCGTATGATGTCGAGGAATTCATCGGAAGTATAGTCCCAGTAGCGGCAATACCAGACACCGTGGATGTATTTGCGTGTCATCGGCACCTTGCCGCTGATAGCGCCGAGGCTTGAGAGAGCGGCTTTGTAATCGTTGCCGTAGACGAAGCAATACTGATCCTGAATGTGCGATTCGGTGTCGCGCGGGCTGATCCAACCGTTGACGAGCAGGTCTGTGCGTTCATCGTCGATCATATACCATCCGTCCTTGCTCAGAATTCCGTCATTCATCGGAATTTCCTTGGTGACACGGTCAAGAGTCTCCACCGGGCCTCCGAGATTGTTCTTGGGGAGGAAACGGTTGGTGAATTTCTTCTCTTTGCCGTCAAGGGTGTAGAACACGTGGAGATTCGAAGTCGAGAAGGGGAAACCGTCATGCTTATACCAGATTCTCAGCGCCGGAGTGGTGATCTCGTAGCAATTGTCGCCGAGTTCGCGGACAGAGATGTCAGATGTCGGGAGCATACTGCTGCGGTCATAGGCAAAGAGGGTAGGGGCGTCAATGAAGCGGGCATCGGTGGCATACTCCAGGCGCAGGAGCGTCGGGGTGATGATCGAGAGACGGTTGTTGCCGAACACCAGCGGATTGCTTGCGGCAGTGTCGGCAAAGGCCATTAGCCCTGATGAAATCATCAAGGCTAATGACAGGAATTTTTTTATGGCTTTTCGCATTTTGTGCTAAGGTCAGGGTGGTTGTTAGTTGTTGGTGATGGTCTCTGTGTAGACGTTGCCGAAGCTGTCGGTGGCGCGGAAGCTTACGCTCTGCCATCCGGGCTGCGGAGTGTAGAGGAACATGTGGTCGTTGTTGTTTTCAGGAGCGGACCCGCCGTGGTTCGCGGGGATGACTCCGTCAACAAGACATTTGCGCACATCCGGGTCCCAGCATTTCCCGCCGTTCTGCGAGGGTATTAGTCGGGCGCTTGCCGGCAGAACAGTCCAGGCGCCTGCGTCTTCCTTGACCTCTACAGTCCAGTCTTCATGCCAGCAGAAGATGTTGGCGAGGATCTTGTCATAGGGGTCTCCTTCTTTCTTTGACGGATTCCAGAGCACGGCGTCTTCCGGACGGTAAAGCTTCATCTGGTAGTTGCGGTCACAGCCGTCGCCGATGAAATATTTGTTGACCAGAGTATTGCCGTTGAAGTCAAGAGCGCCGTAGCCGCGGGGTGAGCCGTCGTTGCAAAGCGGATACCAGTAAGCTCCCATCACAGCAGCGAAAGTGGTCTCGGTGATGTTCGAGGCTATGGTTGTGGTGTAGTGGTTGTGGCTGTGGCCGGAGAGGATCTGCACTTCCTTGAAGTCCTTGACCAGATCATAGAGAGCCTGGTTGTTGGTGACATGGGTAGAGCTGTTGCGGCGCTTGGTGGGTATGTGGAGGCCGATGATGACAGCCTTGTCCGGATCAACGTAGCTGAGATCCTTTTCAAGCCATTCGAGCTGTGCGTCGGTGATGGTGCCCGTGTAGTCGTTACGGCCGTTGACGCCGCTGTAGAGAACGTCGTCGAGCACTACGAGGTGGCAGTCGCCGATGTTTGCGGAGTAGTAGGTCGGGCCGAGAGCATCGCGGAAATCCTTGTCACTTTCGGTGTCGTTCTTTACTCCTTCATTGTGGTCATGATTGCCGATGACAGAGAAGACAGGCACGGGGATGTTGCGCATCTCTTTCGCATAAGTGTCGAAGTATTCGGGCTTGTTCCATACTATGTCGCCGAGCGATATGCCATAGACGTTTGACGGCAGGCTGGAGGCGAATTCCGCCATGCGGGGAATCATGCCGACAAAATCAGTGACGTCCTTTTCATTGCCGATCTGCGGGTCAGCCATAGTGAAGAGAGTCCATTCGGTTTTCTTCGGGATTGACACCAGGCGGAAATCGCGCTGGATGATAGCGGCATCGGAATAGTCGAGAGTCTTGTAGAACTTAGGGTCGCCGAGCAGTGTGGGGAGCTCGCAGTCGGCAGGCACGGAAATGAACACGTGCTGGCGGCCGGTGGTGTACATCTGATATTCACCGTTGGCGTCAGTCGTCATCACGTTGATGCCGTCGCTGACAACCACACCCTGACGGGGCTGTCCGTCAACCGTCACGCGGCCCACGAGGTTTTTGCCGAACTGTGCTTTGATGGTAAGGGGGTCCGAATCGGCTCCCGGACGGCGTTCGGCGACAACATCGTCGGTGCATGACGCGAGGAGGCTGACTGCCACCATCGCCGAGGCCATATATCTGAAAAGTTTCATAGAGATTGGAAATTAACAGGTGGTTTTTTCTGAAAGAGAGAGGAGAATGGCAATCATTGAGATGATCAATAACCGGGGTTCTGCTTCAGCAGGGGATTTCCGGCCATAGCCTCAGACGGCAGCGGGAAACGCTTCTTTGTATCGTCGGTCGGCTTATGGGCCCACCAGCTTTCGGTGGTGTAGAGTCCGAGGCGGATGAGGTCGGTGCGGCGGCGGCCTTCACCGAGGAATTCAATCTGCCATTCATCGGCCATGCGGTAGACGTCGAGGTTGGCTTCGGTCACGGGATCGGGGTCGTTGCCGTTGGCGAAATTGCGTTTGCGCACCTTGTTGATGAGCTGAGCGGCACCCTTCTTGTCACCTGCACGCCATTTGCACTCGGCCAGCATGTAGTAGACCTCGGTGAAGCGCATACAGGGATAGTCGGGGTTCCAGAGAAGATCCTTATCGTCGATGTTCGGGATAGGCATCTTGACCAGACGCACTCCGGAGGATTCCGAGCCGTCCATCATGGTGCTGCTGTTGCCGGTTACATTGACGTAGTCCACAAGGACCACAGGCTTGCCGGCCATGTCTTTCTGGCCTATAGCCACTTCGCCGGTGTAGGGATTCTTCTGCAGTCCTACGCAGAACATGCCTTCATACTCCTTGTTGCCGTGGTAGACGTAGGGCTTCTTGCGCAGGTCGGCATCGTTGTATTTCTCGTAGCTTTTGCCAAGCTTGTAGTCCATGACCGGACCGCCTTCTTTCTCGCGTGAGGGCGAAAGAATGAATCCGTTGTAGCGCGAAGCCGGGAAGGGACAGTTGAAATACTTGTCGGCCTGGTGGTTGTAGAAGTAGCGGTAATACCAGTTGAATTCCATCTTGGAGTTCTGTGAGGGCACATACCAGACGGCTTCTGTCGATTTGTCGTTGTCGAAACAGTGGGGGCCGTACCAGGTGTTGTCAATGTCATAGGGGCCATACTCGCCTCTGATCAGATCCTCGCAGATTGCGGCGCAATCGGCATAGCGGTCACCTCCGCCGTAGGCTTCGGCGTTGAAATAGAGCTCGGCGAGCATCATTGCGGCCGCGGCTTTCTTGATGTAGCCGTCCTGGGCTTCTCCGAGACTCGATTTCGGAAGAATTGAGGGGATGGCGTTCTTGAAAAGGTCCTCGCAGAATTCAAATGTCTCCTTGTCGGTAGAGCGGGCGCAGGGAGCGTCGTTATTGCTGCGGAAAATCGGCAGACCTCCGAAGTAGTCGAGACCGCGCATGTAGTACCATCCGAGGATGGCGTTGAGCTGGTTGATGTGGTCTTTTTTTATTTCGTCAGAGAGGCCGATGGCGTTGTAGTTAACCCCGGAGAGGTCTTCTTTGGCTTCAAGAGTACGGGAGATGGCGCTCATGGTTCCGTCCCACACGTTTTTGACATGGCGGTCATCGCCGGTCCAGGTGTGTTCCTGCAGTCGGATGTACTCGCCGTTGTTATAGAAGTCGTTGCCGCGTGTCGGGCAGGCCATCTCGTCGGTGGTCAGTTCCTGGAGATACCAGCGTTCGGCGCCGAGATACCATTTCCAGTGGGTGAAGGGGCGGCAGAGAATGGCGTAGGTGTTCTCCGGGCAGGTGATGAAGGTGTCAGGGGTCACGCTGGAGTAGAATTTCTCGTCAAGGTCGCAGGAGAAGAGAGTGGCGCCTCCGAGCAGAGCCAGAGCTATATGTTTGAAGTTAAATTTCATAGTTCGTCAGTTTTTTATCTACAATCTACATTTTTTAGAATGTCAGCTGGAGGCCGAATGTCCAGCGAGTGGTCTGCGGGTACATGTTGGTTGCGTTGCGGACATATTCCACGCCGGGATAGAGGCCGTTGATGCTCACTTCGGGGTTGTAGCCTTTGTAGCGTGTCCAGGTGTAGAGGTCGCGGGCGGTCACGTAGAAGCGGGCGCGGGTCAGATATTTGTTCCACTTGCCGGTGTTGAGGGTGTAGCCCAGCGACACGGCATCGATCTTGAGGAAGGAGGCATCGCTCAGGAAGTAGTCAGAGGTGATGCGGGTGTCGTTGATGGCGGCGTTGTCGGTGTAGGCTATCTTCAGCACGTTTTCCTGAGAGTTGGTCTGGAGACCGTGGTAGAGGATGATTTCGCTGAACACGTCGTAGTCAAGCCATGAGCGCAGATTGATGCCGAGGTCGAAGTTGCGGTAGCGGAAATTGTTTTCCCATGAGATGATCGCCTTGGGTATCGCGTTGCCCACCCAGTGCTTGTTGGCGTCGACGAGATTGTTGACAGAGCCGTCTTTGGCGGGAACCACATTGTTGTCCTTGTCATAGATGAGCCACTTGCCGTTTTCATCGAGCCCGGCATATTTGAAGAGCCAGAACTGACCGATTTTTGAGCCGTTGACGAGCTTCTGCTCATAGCCCATTGACGCGGGCATGGCCGAGGGAAGCATGAACGAGTCGCTGTCGCCGAGGTTCTTGATCTTTGTGGAGTTGTGGGAGATGCGGGCGGTAGAGGTCCATGTGAACTCGCGGCCCTGGAAGGGCACTCCGGTGATTTCAAATTCCCAGCCAGTGTTGGTGAGGCTGCCGATGTTTTTCATCACGGTGGTGTAGACCATCGGGGGGACGGGGGCTGCTACTTCGAAGAGCATGTCGTCGACGCGGCGGTGATACCAGTCGAATTTACCGAAGATGCGGTTGTTGAGCACCGAGTAGTCGAGACCGATGTTGAGCTCCTTCTTTTCTTCCCATTTCAGATCGGGGTTGATGTTTTTGGTGGAGCCGTAGCCGGGCTGCCAGATGCCGTTTGTGGGATACATGTCGTTTGACTTGTAGGTGCGCACGGTGTAGCCGCTGCCGAAATCGTTGTTACCGGTGACACCGTAGCCCACACGCAGTTTGAGATCGTTGATCCAGTCGATTCCCTCCATGAAGTTCTCGCGTGAGATGCGCCAGCCTCCGGAGACTGACCAGAAGTTGCCCCAGCGGTTGTTTTTGCCGAATTTTGACGAGCCTTCGCGGCGGTAGCTCACGGTGGCCATGTATTTGTCGGCGTAAGAGTAGTTTGCTCGGCCGAAGAACGAGAGCAGGCGCTGGCGGGGATTCTTGTTGGAGGCCATTGACGCCTGGCCGTCGCTGAGGTCTGTGCCTGCGCTCATGTCCCAGGGACCGATGCCGTCGACGGTGAAGTTGGCGTTTGTCATCTCGAAGCTTTCGGTGCCTTCGTTTTCATAGAAGCTGTAGCCGGCCACGGCATCGACGAAGTGTTCGCCGAATTCGCGCATGTAGTTGGCATAGGCTTCAAACGATTTGTTGAGTGACTTGCTGAATTCGTGGGTGGCCTTGCCGCGTTTGCTTGAGGTGACACTTTCGCGGTGTTTCTGACTGTAGTAGAGGTTATACTGATACTGGCGCATGTCGAGGCCCATTGTGCCCTGCACCGAGAGTCCTTTCATGAGATTGATCTTGAGGGTTGCGTCGCCGAGAAACCACTGGTCTTTGGCCGAGTAATCTTTGTATTCGATGTCAGCCACGGGATTCCAGGAGTTGCCGCCCATGCCTACGCCGTCAACATTGTAGTCAGAGGGGTTTGCGGGGTCCCACAGAGGTATGGTCGGGTTAAGCTCGATGGCTTTCTGGAATGTGTAGGAACCGTTGCGCTTGTCGCGGTCGGCCTGGCGGAACTGGGCTTTCATGCTGAGTTCGGCAACGCCGTCCCACATGCGGTAGCGGCCGTTGATGCGGCCTGAATAGTCGGTGCGGCCGTCGCCACGCACAATGCCCTGCTGGTTGGAGTACATGAGCGATGAGTAGAGCTGGAGGTCTTTGGTGCCGCCGGAGATGGTCAGCACATGGCGCTGGCTGAGAGGGTTGTCGCGGGTGAGTTCCTTGTACCAGTCGGTGTCATAGCCGTAGTCCTGGCCGAGACCGCGTTCGATGTATTCCTGAGAGGAGAGAAGGTCGAGGTGCTTGCGCACGCTTTCGATCGAGAGCTCGCACGAGTAGTTGACCTGGGTCTTGCCTTCTTTGGCTTTCTTTGTTGTCACGAGGATCACACCTGCTGCGGCGCGAGTGCCGTAGATGGCACCGGCTGATGCGTCTTTGAGCACGTCGATTGACTGGATGTCTTCCTGGTTGATGGCGCGGAGGTCACCGCCGGGGATACCGTCGATCACCACCAGCGGGCCCTGGCCGGCGTTGACCGAAGCCACGCCGCGAAGCTGATAGCCGTTAGAGGCGTTGGGCGATGCGCTGCCTGTGGTGGTCAGGCCTGAGATTTTGCCTTGGAGCGCGGTGGCGATAGTGGCTCCGCCGAGACCCGACATCATGTCATCGGCACTGATCGAGGTGATGGCCGAGGTCACGCGCTTTTTCTCCATTGTGCCGTAGCCCACAACCACAACCTCGTCGAGCATCTTGTCGTCGGAGTCGAGCACTATATTATAATGTGTCTTGCCTGACTGGACCTTGACATCGGCCGGGAGTTTGCCGACGTAGGTCACTTTCATTACCTGACCGGGCTTGGCATCGAGCGAAAAGTTTCCGTCGATGTCGGCAGCCGCTGCGAGTTTGGTGCCCTGGACTATGATTGTGGCTCCGGTCAGAGGTTCGCCGTCGGTGTCGGTCACAGTGCCGGTCACCTGCGCGGCAGCGGTCATGAATGCCGCTGAAATCAGACCGAGGAACAAGGTGCAGAACAATCCCTTGAGATTTCTTGCTGTGTTATGTCTGTGTTTCATTGTTGTCTGTCGTTTTTATTTGGTCTCGATTCGGGTTACTTTAAGATCGTCCATGAACCAGCGGTAGTAAGAGGTCTTTCCGTTGTCGGGATAAGTTGCCACTGACTTGAACCCGTTGTTGATGAACGGAGTCGCGCCGATGATGATCCGGGTATTGGCTGTGGCCCCTTTGACGGTCACTTTCATGTCGGTCCATGTCCAGGGGATGTTCTTGTCGGAGTTGTTGAAGGGTTCGAGTTCCTTGCTCTGTGTGGCGCTCACTCCATCGAGGATTTCGCCATCACCTTCGATCACAACTGAGACGGTCATCGGGTCTGTGCCGTTTTTGGCTGCGCGGAAAGTCACGTCGACGTTGGCATAGTGTCCGCCTTCAATGGGAAGGGCATCCTTGATTGCGATTGCTGTCTGAGCGCCGCCCTTGTTGAACTTCAGGTAGCCGTCCATAGCGTAGATGACTTTGGCCGAGGCATTGTAGTCGGTGTATTTCTGATTGAAGAGCGCAAGCACATCGTCAAATCCGTTTGTCTTGAAGTCCCAGGTGTAGATGTTGCGGGCATCGTTGGGTGCTCCGCCGTTGATGTTGCTTACCTGGTCGGATCCGCCTTTGACCCAGGAGAAATCGTCGTTGTAGTAGACGAAACCTACAGCCTTTGAGTCAGGTTCGGGACGGTCTGAGAGCTGGAGCACAGGAGCGGTGAGCACAAGGCCGTGGGCGGTGGTGATTGTGATGTAGTCTTCGCGGGCAGCCTCTGTGTTGACTTCGGCTGTCAGAGTGACTTTGGTCTCTCCTGCCTCGCCGCTTGACGGGCTTACGGTGAGCCACTGGGGTTTGGCGGTGAGTGTCCATGATTCAATGCAGCCCACGGTCAGCTCGGTGCTGAGGCCGGCGGCATCGGAGGCGGCGAAAGTCAGCTTGCTTACGGGTTTGCCGTTTTCGCTGACGGTGAAGACTGTTCCGTCCTGGCGCACTGTGGTGTAGCGGGAAAGATCTCCGGCTGTGACGGTGATCCGGGCTTCGCGTTCGGCTCCGGTCTGATTGAGCGCTGCGGTGAATGTGATTTTTTCCTTACCGGCCTGGCCTGAGGTCTTTGACGGGCTTATCCAGTCGCATCCGGCAGGCAGTGAGACGGTCCAGTCTGAATTGGTGTCGATGGTGAAGGCAAGAGTCTCGCCTTCGACAGCATTGCCGAGGGTTGTCACGCTGATGAGTGCGGGCGATACGGCGAGTGTGCCTACCTTCTTGTTCTGGCTTACGGCCAGAAGTTCGGTCTTGTCGCTTCCGGAGAGTTTGATTTCAACGAATCCGGTGCGCTGATCTCCCGTGTTCTCGTCGGCGGTCACGAAAATCTTGTGGCTTCCGCGGGTGCCTGATTCTCTTGAGAGGTGTATCCACTCGTCTTTCTGGCTCACTTTCCAGTTGCCGCTTGTGTTGAGTGTCAGCGAGGGTTCTTCGCCTTTGTCGGTCAGACCGTCGTATTCAAGAGTGAATTCGCGGTTGTCGGCTTTGAAATAGGCCGGTATCTTCTCATCGTCATCGTTGCAGCCCGTGAGTGTGAGGCCCAGACCTGACGCGAGGGCGAGCGCCGATGCGAAGATGAAATTTTTATGCAGTTTCATGTCTGTTGATTATTCGGTTAATTAAGATGAGGTGTTATCGCTCGATGCGTTCAACCTTGAGGTCGTCCATATACCAGCGGAATGTGCCGCTGTTGTTGATGCCGTCCTTGACATAGGTCTGTTCGCCGATGATGATTTTGGTCTTCGAAGAGATGCCGCGGATGCTTACGCTGACATCTGACCATGTGAGTTTGTCGGCCGACATGGCTACCGGGGCGCTGACAATTCTGGTGCCGGCCTGCGAGCCTCCGTCGATCGAGCCTTCGCCTTCGATGGCCACCACTACTGTGGTTTTGTCAGTGTTGTAGCGGGCGCAGCGGAAGCTGACTTTGACGTTTGTCGATTTTTCAGCTGCGATGCCGAGGTCGCGGATGGCTATTGCCGTGATGGTGTTGGTTTTGTCAAATTTGATATAGCCGTCCATCGTATAGACCGTCTTGGCGTTTGAGTTGAGGTCTTCATAGAGCGACTGGAATGTGGGGAGGGAGCTTGTGAATCCGTTGGCTTCATAATTCCAGGTGTAGATATTGCGGGCATCGCCGATGGCCTGGTTGCCGACATCGTCCGTGCCGCCCACACACCAGGCGAAGTCGTCTTTAAAATAGATGTGGCCCACCGGCATACGGTCATCGCGGTCTTCTTCGAGGTTCTGGACCACGGTGATTGTCTCGCTCAGGTTTGATCCGGAGGTGATGGTGAGCAGACCTTTGCGCACGGCTCCGCTTTCATTCTCTTCGGCGAGAATGCTGACATTGACGGCGCCGCGGCCTGTAGGTTTGTCGACCGAAAGCCATTCGGAGTCGCTGGTTACATTGTAGCCTTTGTTGGCGGTGATTGTGAGAGTTGCAGCCGAGCCGGTGGAGAGGGTGCCGGTTCTGATCAGCTCCACTCGGTTTTGATCGACCTTCAGGCGGGGCACTGCGTCTTCCGCGGTGTCATCAACACCACACGACGAAAATCCGACAAAGCATAGAGCTATCGCCGTGAGCGTTTCAAGGAATGGTTTTTTCATAAGGTTGATTTGTGTTATTTTGTTTTTTGGTATTTTTAGGGTAGGGCATTCTCTCTATGCGGACAATCCGCAGATTGTGTCGTGGCCGGAAAATCCGGTGCGAAAGGGTCGGTTTCGTTTGTGCAGCTTGTCGGAAGCAGGTTTTAGGGTTAGATTCAAGCTGTTTTTTGCTGTCGGCTGGAGAGTGCTGGAAGAGGCTTTTGGGTTATTTTGCCTGAGGAACAGTTCGCTGGTTTGGTTTTGAATTTTGGTTGAAACGAAAGATTTTAGGTTTCAAGTCGCAACAAAAGTATAATATATATGTTAATCTGCAAAATTTTCTTTGCACTTTTTTATCGAAATTTTACTAAATTTCGTAATCCGGTGCTGAAAAACTTCGGTCAGGGGGTGTGCGCTGTTGTTTTTGGGCTGTGTGTTGGGGGAGAATGCGATCTTTCGTTGCGAAAGTGATGTGTGCTGCTATTGTGCTGATGTGTCAGGCACGGAGAGTGAAGAAGGAAGGATGAGGGAGTAACGAAGGAGTGAGAGAGGAGAATGAGCTGTCGGTCCGGCGGGCTGCTTCCGGGTCAGATCTGGGAATCTACGCCCGGCGCGGTGTTTTTGATGTCGACGATTTTCAGCTCGATTCCGAGATCCTCAATGGCCTGGCTGATAGTGGACGGAATATTCGAGTCTGTGATAATGGTATCGATATCAGTGATATTGGCTATTTTGCTGAAGCCGCGCCGACGGAATTTCGATGAGTCGGCCAGCACGATGGTCTTCTGGGCCGTGCGCATCATCACCTTGTTCAGGTCGGCTTCGCGTATGTCAGTGGTGGTCAGGCCGAAATCGAGGTCTATGCCGTCCACTCCAATGAACAGTTTGCTGCAGCAGAATTCGCTCAGCGGGGCCTCGGCATGTTTCCCTACGACCGAGAGGCTGCTGTGGCGCAGGGTGCCTCCAAGCTGGATCACTTCGATGTTTTCGTTGGTGCCGAGATATTCCGACACTTTCAGAGATGCGCTTATCACGGTCAGCCGGTGTATCGGCTTGATGCAGCGGGCAAAGGCAAGGACGGTGGAGCCTGAGGCTATTATGATGGAATCGTCCTGAGTGATCATCGAAGCAGCCTCGCGGCCAATCAGTTCTTTCTCTTTGCGGGCAAGTTTTTCTTTCTCCAGAATGGAGCGGTTGTTGATATACGGGTTGATCAGCACGGCTTTGCCGTGGCTTCTATAAAGTTTGTTCGCACTTTCGAGTTCGGTGAGATCTTTTCGGATCGTAACTGCCGACACATCCAGGAGCAGCGACAGGCTTGAAACCGGAATTGATTCATGGCGGATGAGGGTCTCAAGGATCAGATTGTGACGTTCTTCCTTTGTCATATATATTAAGGTATAAAGAAATGTGTATTGTGTCAGAGACAAATGTATTAATTATATTTGGAAATTCACATATAATAAGTTAAAAACTTTCATGAATGTGGGCTTGAATTCGGTGTTATGTTAAAAAACATTCAGATTTTAACATATGTCACCGCAAAAATATTTTGTTTTTTAATAAAAGATTCTTACTTTTGTTGCGAAATCAAAAATATTATATTTCGAAAGCAATTCGAAATCTGGCGTAGATTGAATTCTTCTCCTTTAAAACAAATCCGGTTAAATCCCATATGAACATGAACCATTGCAAAGAGCACTATGACATAATAGTGATCGGAGCCGGCGCTACCGGTGCCGGAACAGCCCGTGACTGTGCTATGCGCGGTCTTTCTGTATTGCTGGTAGAGCGCTTTGACTTTACAGCCGGAGCTACCGGCCGCAACCACGGGCTGCTTCACAGCGGTGCCCGTTATGCTGTCACCGATCAGGAGTCGGCCAGCGAGTGTATAAAGGAGAATATGATTCTGCGCCGTATAGCGCGCCACTGCGTCGAAGAAACCGGAGGCCTGTTTGTCACCCTCCCGGAGGATGATCTGGGCTATCAGAAGAAATTTGTGGAATCATGTCTGCAGGCCGGCATCAACGCCGAGGTCATAGATCCGGCCATAGCAATAGCTATGGAGCCTGCGGTCAACAAAGATATAATAGGTGCGGTCAAAGTGCCTGACGGAGCCATCGACCCGTTCAGGCTGACAACGGCCAATGTCATGGACGCGCGTAACCACGGAGCGGATATCCTGACCTATCATGAGGTCACTGATATGCTGATGGAGTCGGGGCGAGTCTGCGGAGTGGAGTTGCGCGAACAGCGAACCGGACAGAAATTCCGTGTGCGCTCCTCGCTGGTGATCAACGCAGGAGGCATATGGGGGCAGCGCATATGCGCGATGGCCGGCATAAAGGTGAACATGTTTCCGGCCAAAGGCGCTCTGTTGATCTTCGGCCACAGAGTCAACAACGTGGTCATCAACCGCTGCCGCAAGCCTGCCGATGCGGATATTCTCGTGCCTGGTGACACCATCTCGCTCATCGGCACGACATCGAGCCGGATTCCGATTGATCAGGTGGACAGGATGGATGTCACAGGCGAGGAGGTCGACGTGCTTCTGCGCGAGGGCATAAAGATTGCCCCTTGTCTGGCCTACACGCGAATTCTCCGCGCCTATGCCGGAGTGAGACCTCTGATAGCCTCTGACGATGATCCGTCGGGCCGCAGCATCAGCCGCGGCATAGTCTGCATGGACCATGCCGTGCGCGACGGAATCGAAGGCATGATCACTATTTCGGGAGGCAAGCTCATGACCTACCGACTGATGGCGGAATGGGCCGCCGATATGGCCTGCCGCAAGCTCGGCCTGGAAGGCCGCCCGTGTCGCACGGCCGAGATACCTCTTCCGGGATCGGAAACCCCGGAGCCGGAAACCGGAGTCAGAAAGCGCAAATCACATATAATCGAACTGAGCACAGACCAGAAAGCCGCCCAGGGACGCCACGGCACCATGAGCGCGGAAATCAGCTATAATGCCGATGAGGACGATGCCCTTGTCTGCGAATGCGAGCAGGTGTCGGTAGGGGAGATCAAATATGCCATTAAGAAGCTCCATGCCGACAGTCTGATCAATCTCCGCCGTCGCACCCGCATGGGCATGGGCACCTGCCAGGGCGGATTGTGTGCCTGCCGTGCGGCCGCCATACTGAGAGACGAGACCGGAAACCCGCCGGCGGCGCTCGAAGATCTCGCAAGTTTCGTCAACGAGCGCTGGAAAGGAATGATGCCGGTGGCATGGGGGCAGACTCTTGTCGAGGCGCAGTTCATGACCTGGCTCTACAGAGGGGTCTGCGGTCTTCAGCCTCATGAAGAAGCCTGCGAGTGTGAGACAAACGAAAATGCCGACCGATAAAAAATAAGAGGATGAAATACGATACCATTATAATAGGAGGAGGTCTCAGCGGCCTCATGGCCGGAGTGAAGCTCGCACGGTCAGGCAGCAAAGTCGCAATCATATCTTCCGGACAGAGTGCTCTGCACTTCTATTCCGGATCTTTCGGACTGCTCGGACATGCCGGCGGCAAAGAGCTGCTTCATCCGCTTGAGGCTATAGGATCTTTGCCCGCCGGACATCCTTATTCCAAGATTGGAGCGGAGTCGATTCCGGCTCTTGCCGATGATGCCAAACGGATTTTTGCGGATGCCGGGCTGACATTCATCGGCGATGCGTCAAAAAATCATTTCCGTCTTACGCCGCTTGGGCTGTGTGAGCCTTCATGGCTTACGATGGACGACTATGCCACATGCGAGAATCCGTCGGAAACCGGATGGCGCAAGGCCACGATCATAAATTTCAAGGGTTTTCTTGATTTTCTTCCCGGTTTTCTTGCCGACGGACTGAAGAAACACGATTTGCCCTGCAATTATGCCGAAATAACGCTTCCGGCCATAGAGCGCCTGCGCAGAAACTCCTCCGAAATGCGCGCTGCGGCCATAGCCAAAGTGCTGAAAGGCCCGGTGCTTGAGATGCTTGCCGCCGAGATCAACCGTGCGGCCGGTGACTCCGATGTGGTATTCATGCCCGCAGTGGTCGGGATTGATTCCGAACAGCCGGTCAGAGAGTTGCGCTCTATGGTGATACCCAAGCTGCTGTGTGTGCCGGTGCTGCCCATGTCGGTCTGCGGAATGCGTTCGCAGATACGTCTCCGCCGTTATTTCGAGCAGCTCGGAGGCACTTATTTTCTCGGCGACAACGTGACCCGCGGTTACATGGAAGGCCCTGTCCTTAAGGAAATAGAAACCGCCAACCTCAGCGGCATGAGCCTGCAGGCCGACAATTTCATTCTCGCCACCGGCAGCTTCTTCAGCCAGGGGCTTGCCGCCGAGCCTGACCGCATCTATGAACCGGTGCTCGGAGCTGACGTGGAGGCTCCGGCAGACCGCAGTCTCTGGTGTGGGAAAAGCATTTTCGACAATCAGCCCTACATGCAGTTCGGGGTGGTTACCGACCGTGACTTCCACGTGATGTTCAACGGTGTTCCGGCCGGAAATGTCTATGCCGTAGGTGCTATTCTCGGCGGATCGAACCCGATACGCGAAGGTTCTGGCGGCGGTGTGGCCATACTTTCGGCTCTCCAGGTGGCACGAAACATAATAGCAGCCGGACGCGCAGACATGTCAGAAGCCCAGGCCTAACAGTAAAATCAATTTTCACGATGGAATACCAGATAAAAAATATCAGTCCGAACAATCTCGAACAGTGCATAAAGTGTACCATCTGCACTGTCTACTGCCCGGTGCTCGCCGTCAATCCCGACTATCCGGGACCGAAGCAGGCCGGACCTGACGGAGAGCGTTACAGACTGAAAAATCCTGAATTTTATGATGCCGCACTGAAATATTGCCTCAACTGCAAGCGCTGTGAGGTGGCCTGCCCGTCAAACGTAAAGATCGGCGACATCATCCAGACCGCGCGCATCAGATATGACAAGCGCCCGGTCTCACTGCGTGACCGAATGCTTGCGAGCACCGATTTCATGGGCAAGATGGCGACATCGATGTCATTCATCGTCAACACGGCTCTCAGAATGCCGCTGACCAAGAGCGTCATGGATCTTACGCTCGGCATCGACCACCACAGGAGTTTCCCGGCCTACTCTTCAGAGACATTCGAATCGTGGATGCGCCGCAAGGCTCCTGACCAGTCGCGTTTTCCCCGCAGGCTGTCATATTTCCACGGATGTTTCGTCAACTACAACAATCCGGCGCTCGGACGCGACTTTGTCAAGCTGATGAATGCCATCGGCTACGGAGTCAGTCTGCTGGAGAAGGAGCGCTGCTGCGGAGTGGCCAAGATAGCCAACAAGATGGTGGATGAGGCCCGGCGCGATGCCCGTCTGAACATCGGGTCGATCCGTAAGGCCGTCAGCCAGGGCCGGCCGGTCATAGCCACCAGCTCGACCTGTGTGTTCACCATCCGCGACGAGTATCCCCACCTGCTCGATGTAGATAATGCCGACGTGCGTGACAGCATCCAGCTTGCCACCGCCTTCATCAACCGCCTTGTGGATGAAGGGCGGGTGAAACTCGTGTTCCGGAAAGACTACCGCAGGCGCATCACCTACCACACCCCCTGCCATATGCAGAAACTCGGCTGGTCCATCCATTCCGTGTCGTTGCTCAGGAGCATTCCCGGCATCACTCTTGTGCCGCTGGAATCGTCGTGCTGCGGAATTGCCGGAACCTATGGGTTCAAGAAAGAGAACTATGCTTACTCTCAGGCCATCGGGCGCGAACTCTTCGACCGCATCATTGAAGCGGGGGTCGACCTCGTGGCCACCGACTGCGAGACCTGCAAGATGCAGATCGAGATGAGCACCGGGGTGAAGGTGGAAAATCCGGTGACTATCCTCGCCGAGGCCCTTGACGTGGAAGCGACGATGAAAGCCAACGGTGTGATATGAAAACACCGAAAATGGAAACACCAAAAATGAAAATATAGCCTGAAAAATTTAATACCAAATCAGATATGTCGACTGAAAACATCTATGCCGGCTGGAAACCGGAAGTGGTCAAGCAGTTCAAGTCATGGCAGATGCGCACCATAGTGGTCTCCATGATCGGCTATGCTATCTATTATTTTGTCAGAAAGAACTTCTCGATCGCCATGCCCGGCCTCACGGCGCAATACGGCATCTCAAACACAAGTTTCGGAATCGTGATCGGTGTCGGATCGCTGATCTACGGCCTTTCGCGTTTTGTCAACGGCTTCATTGTCGATCGCTTCAGTGCCCGCGTCATCATGGCCGTCGGTCTGCTGCTTTGTGCCGCATCAAACTTTATGTTCGGCTTCGGAGTCAATATAAGCGCCTGGATCACAGGAGTGGACAGCGGACCTGATTTCATCAATATGCTGATCATGCTGATGGCAGTGACCATAGTCCTCAACCAGTATTTCCAGGGAGTGGGCTATCCGCCGTGCGCACGTCTGCTCCCGTCATGGATACACCCCTCGCAGCTGGCCACAAAGATGTCGATCTGGAATACCTCCCACTCTATCGGCGCTGCTGCGGCTGTGGTGGTCTGCGGCTATATCATGGGTACTATGGGGCGTGACCTCAGCGGAAATCCTGAAATCATACAGACAATAGCCGCAAACCTCAATCTCGATCCTTCAGACAGCGAGCATATGAAGACTATTCTCAGCTATGCTTCCCACTGGGATGCCTGGAAATGGTGTTTCTGGCTTCCGGCCTGTCTGGCTGTCTGCGGTGCTTTGTGGCTCTATTTCGGCCTTCGTGACGATCCTCGCTCTGTGGGCCTCCCTGAATTGCCCGGCACCCATACCGGAAAGTCGGATGCCAAGGACGGCAAGACTCCCTCGCGCGGCAAATTCCTCAAAGCTATGGTGTGGACCAACCGCTGGATCTGGACTCTCTGCATTGCCAACATCTTTGTCTATGTGATGCGCATGGGTATTCTCGACTGGGGCCCTAAATTTCTGACCGAAGCACGCAACATGTCCATCGAGGATGCTGCCTGGTCAGTGGGCGCTTTTGAAATCTTCGCTATCATAGGTACCATTTTTGCCGGATGGGCCACAGACCATATATTCCACGGCAAGGCCCACCGGATGTGTTTCGTGTGCATGGCTTTTGCCGTTGTCTTCATGGGGATCTTCATCATGTTCCCCGGACTGCCTATAATAGTCTCCACGCTCTTCCTTGCTATGGCCGGATTCTTTATCTATGGCCCGCAGGCTCTGATCGGCATCGCGTCTGCCAACCATGCAACCAAAGAGGCTTCGGCTACAGCCAACGGACTGGCCGGCATCTTCGGCTACTTCGGATCTTTCGTCTCGGCAATCGGCATCGGCATAGTGGCCGACCGCTGGGGATGGAACATGGTGTTCTATATAATTATCGCCGTAGGTATTCTCGGCGCGCTGACATTCATCTCAATGTGGATGGCTCCACGCGACGGCTATGCGCGCAGCAATAGATTTTATGAAGAACAGAAGGCTATCGACGGTCTTCACGAAAGCGAAAGCCATGAAAGCAAATAATGACAGTCTGACCGCCGGATGCACCACCTGGATCTCGCCGCTTGACCGCGAGCGCCTGATGGAGGCATGCCGCAAGGTGCGCCATGTGGCTCTTGACATGGACGGCACCATCTATATGGGCGCCACGCTCTTCCCCTTCACACGTCCGTTTCTTGAAATGCTCGAAGCCAACGGCATAGGATATTCGTTTCTGACCAACAATCCTACCCGCAGCATCGCCGACTATCTCGTCAAACTCGAACGGCTCGGAATCAAGACCGGACCGGAGAAAATGTACACCACGGCAGTCGCCACCATTGACTATCTCAAAGCCAATATGCCCGGCGTCAGAAGGATCTTCGCACTCGGCACCCCCAGTATGCTTGCCGAGTTTGAGGCCGCAGGCTTCGAGATCGCCCCGGTGGAGACCGGAGTGCTGCCTGAAGCCCTGGTGGTGGCCTTTGATACCACTCTGGAATATCCGCGCCTCTGTCATGCCGCATGGCTCGCCTCGCAAGGCGTTCCCTATATAGCCACGAATCCTGACAAAGTCTGCCCCACAGATCAACCGACAGTGCTTGTGGACTGTGGCTCGATTTGCAGCGCGATTGAATATGCCACCGGTCGGCAGCCGGATATCGTGATCGGCAAACCCAACCCCGACATGCTTTCGGGCATACGTCACCGCTACGGTCTCGCCGCCGACGAGATTGCCATGTGTGGCGACCGCATCTACACCGATGTCGCTATGGCCCGCAACGCGGGAGCGCTCGGAGTGCTGGTGCTTTCGGGCGAGACGACTCTTGAAACTGCTCTTGCATCCGATCCGATGCCTGACATCACAGCAAAAAGCATTCTCGAATTCGGTGAACTTCTGCTTGAATCCAAAAACTCCTAACATCTGCCATATGAAACACAGAATGATAGCGCGCGTCTCACTCGCTGCTGTCCTGTTTGCAGGACTTCCGTGGAGCGCATATGCCAAAGTGCTTAAACTCGACACTCCGTCGACCTCAATGGTGCTTGATGCCGAAAAAGGGAAAAATCTGAAGTTTCTCTATTACGGCGGCCGCATCTCCGACTCTGACGCTGACAATCTCAGGGCGGCCGGAAGCCCCGTGGCCGACGCATATCCCGCCTACGGGCTTGACACTACACGTGAAGCGGCTCTGAGTGCGGTCCATGCTGACGGAAACATGACGCTTGACCTTAAAGTGGAAAGCACGTCGGCCCGCAAGGACGGCGACTCGGAAATCACAAGCGTGAAGCTTCGTGATTCCCACTATCCTTTCACTGTCAGTGTCAACTATCGCACATATCCGGGCGAAGATGTCATCGAGACATGGACTGAAATTTCTCATCAGGAGAAGGGCATTGTGACGCTCGACCGTTTCGCATCGGGATGTCTGCCTGTGCGCTATGGCGATGTCTGGCTCTCGCAGCTCTACGGAAGCTGGGGCAATGAAAGTCGGGTTGACTGCTCGCGCCTGACCCACGGAATGCGTGTGATCAAAGACCGCGACGGTGTGCGCAACTCCCATACGGCCCACGGCGAACTGATGCTTTCGCTTGATGGTAAGCCGCGTGAGAATGACGGTCGCGTCATCGGTGCCGCCCTCTGCTACAGCGGAAACTACAAACTGGTAATTGATACCGACGAGACTGACTATCACCGCTTTTTTGCCGGCATTAATGAGGATAATTCGGAGTATCATCTGAAGAAAGACGAGGTGTTCGTAACCCCGCCGCTGGCCTTTACTTACAGCAACGAGGGCATGAGCGGAGTGAGCCGACATTTCCACCGCTGGGGCCGTAACCACAGGATAGCCCACGGCAATGAACTCCGCAAGATCCTGCTCAACAGCTGGGAGGGTGTCTATTTCGATGTCGAAGAAACCGGAATGGAAAACATGATGGCTGACATCGCCTCGATGGGCGGAGAACTCTTCGTCATGGACGATGGCTGGTTTGGCGTGAAGCACCCGCGCGACAACGCCACGCAGGGTCTCGGCGACTGGATCGTAGACACCCGCAAGCTGCCCCACGGCATACAGGGCCTGATTGATGCGGCCAAAAGCAAGGGCATTAAGTTCGGCATATGGATAGAGCCTGAGATGACAAACTCTAAAAGCGAACTTTATGAGAAGCATCCTGAATACGTGATCAAGCCCGGCCACCGCGATCATGTCTACGGACGCGGAGGCACTCAGCTTGTGCTTGATCTCTCAAACCCGGCGGTTCAGGATCTGGTTTTTGAGGTCGTAGATACTCTGATGACGAAATATCCTGAAATCGACTATATCAAATGGGATGCCAACATGTCGGTCCGCAGCCACGGCTCGCAATATCTTTCAGCCGATAATCAAAGCCATCTCTACATAGACTATCACAAAGGTCTTGCCAAAGTGCTTGACCGCATCCGCGCCAAGTATCCCGACCTGACCATACAGACATGTGCAAGCGGCGGCGGTCGTGCAAACTACGGTGTGCTTCCCTGGTTCGACGAATTTTGGGTTAGCGACAACACCGATGCCCTTCAGAGAGTCTACATGCAGTGGGGTGCTTCCTACTTTTTCCCGGCCGTGGCTATGGCCTCGCACATCAGCGCCACTCCCAACCATCAGACTTATCGCTCGATGCCGCTGAAATACCGCATCGACGTGGCTATGAGCGGGCGCCTGGGCATGGAGATACAGCCGCGCGACATGTCGGAGGCGGAAAGGGAGCAGTGTCGCAAGGCGATAGCCGAGTACAAGGAGATACGCCCGATTGTCCAGCAGGGTGATATCTATCGCCTGCAGTCGCCTTATGACGGACTCGGTGTGGCCTCTCTGCTGTATGCCACTCCTGAAAAAGACAAGGCTGTCTATTTCTGGTGGAAGACCGAGGCATTCCGCAACCAGCAGCTTCCGCGCGTGAAGATGGCCGGCTTGGATCCTGACCGGAATTATAAGGTGCGCGAGATAAACCGCATAGACAATAAGCCGCTCCGATATGAAGGCAAAACTTTTTCCGGCCGTTATCTGATGGACAACGGGCTTGAAATGCCGGTAGGCTACAATGTTGACAAGGACAAACGCACCGAATGGGGTTCGAGAGTCCTGTTGCTGACAGCAGAGTGAAAAGAAAGGGGTATAGAGTATATATATAGGTCAGAGGACGTTTGAGAATTGTCGTCAAACGTCCTCTGAATGACAAGTCCGGCGGCGAAATCGCTTCGCGCCGGACTTTAGTGTGTTCAAATCAATACCTTAAAATTGTTTCCGTATGTGTGTGTTTAAACCAATCTTATTTATTTACCATTATTTAACCTTGTCTGGAAACAGCTATAGTTGAAACATGAAACTTAATCTCTACAAAATAGTTTTTATTATGATGACGCCGGGACTTTGAGTCCTGCATTCATCAGGCCAGTCGTCGGCACGCGCCTTAGCGGTAGTCGGCAAACTGAGTCTGGAGTTTCTTGCGAGCGAAGAAGATACGGCTCTTGATAGTGCCGAGGGGGAGATTCATCTTTTCAGCGATCTCGTTGTATTTGTAGCCGGCCACGTGCATTGAGAAGGGGATGCGGTATTCATCGGGGAAAGCGTTGATCGCATCTGTGATCTCGTTTGCTCCGAAAGATCCTTCGGGGGTTTCGAGGCCTGAATCCTGCGAAAGGTTCAGGTGATAGAGATCTTCAGTCTGGTCGATGACAGTTGCCGAGCGTGCTACGCGACGATAGTTGTTGATAAAAATGTTGCGCATGATGGTGAAAACCCAGCCTTTGAAGTTGGTGTTGTCAACATACTTGCTTTCGTTGTCGAGGGCCTTCAGGGTGGTGTCCTGCAGCAGGTCATAAGCGTTGTCACGGTTGGATGTGAGCATGTACGCAAAGTTGAGAAGGTTGCTCTGAAGGCTCATAAGCTTGTTCTGAAATTCCTGAGTTCCCATAATTGAAGCGTTTTTATTGAGGTAATGGAGAGTTGTTAATTTCGATTGTTTGTCGGTGCTCGTTTTGTTTGACAGTTCAAAATTACTGCCTTGAGGCGGAATATTCAGAAATTTAATGTAAAAATATGTTAATTTGATGACAAAGTTGTTACAAATTGGTGTATTTTGTTGGTGTTCAATGATTTGTGCACTAAAAATAAAAATTACAAAAATGTTACAATGTCAGGCGGATTGTAACAATAATCGTGCGCGTGTGTATAAAGCGTTTTTCATAGAGGCCACAAATTTAATAAATATATATTATATATAAAGCTTCTGCTTCGGGAAATAAACAGGTGTGATGAACCAAAAAGGGGGGTGAGCCGTTGGAGAGAATATTGAAAACCTGTTAAAACTATTTCAGCTATGAACTTTTTGTGGTATATAATCATTGGAATTGTGTCCGGTTTCGTTGCCGGCAAGCTTATGAGAGGTGGCGGTTTTGGTGTTATTGTGAATTTGATAGTAGGCATAATCGGCGGTGTGCTTGGCGGTTGGCTTTTCGGACTGCTTGGCATCACGGCCGTAGGGATCATTGGTAATCTGATAACGTCTGTGGTCGGAGCCATCTTCCTTCTGTGGATTGTCGGGCTGTTGAGCCGGGCTGTGACAAGGTGATTTATTATCATTTGCTAAAAATATTTTAGTTAAGTAACTATATTTGAATACCACCGTCTCGGTCCGGTTTCTTGCGGACTGAGACGGTGGTATTGTTTGTGGTCTGTTATTTCAGGAGTAGGCTATGGCCGCAGCGGTGAGATGGTGTAGCTGTAGCTATATGACTTGTCTTTCAGTATGTAGGGCGAGTGCGGTCCGGCTCCCCAGCTGTTGTCGCCGCCGAGTCCGCGCTGGGCGAGGTCTATGTAGAGGAAGACGCGGTCGCGGTGGTGGCGCACGTCTGAATTGTGCATCTGGTGTTTTTTCATGCCCGGATCAAGATCTTCAGGGAGCACATCGAGTGCGCTGACATTGAGCGGCACATCGCCGTCGATTCTTATGCCGTAGCCATCAGGATCGGTCAGTGAGGCCCAGCGGACATCAGATTTGTTGCCGCTTTCCTGCGGGCGGATGTAGGGATAGAACTGGTCTGTGACTTTGCCTTCCCAGATGCCGATGAATGAGGCTGTGTTGCGGTCGGGGTAGTTTTCGCCGGGGCCGCGGCCATACCATCTGAAACTGTCAGTCCCGGCAGGGAGGTCCAGTCTCATGCCGAAGCGCATCAGCTCCGGAACTTCATTGTCACCGGCCTGCCATGACGAGGTGACATTGATGCTGCCGTCGGGCTCGATGCGGTAGGTGACATGATAGTCCGAGCGGACATCAGGCAGACGGTAGACCGCTCGGACGGTCGGATTACCATCTTCTGAGGTCATTTCAAATGATTTCAGACGGCGGTTCTTCGCGGCATAGCGCCAGACGTTGGCCTTGTGGTGCATTCCGTTGCCCAAGTCATTGTCAGTCGGGGCTCGCCAGAACGAAGGTGCCGGTCCGGCTGCTATAAGTTCGCGGCCATTGACGCTGTAGCCTGTCAGCATTCCGCTGACGGAGTCGAAACGGATTGTTACGCCGTTTGCGCAGCTGACTGTCAGACGGCCTTTGTCACTGACCGTTTTTGGGGCTATGAGATTAGCGCTGATCTTCGGAAGGCGGGGATGGGCGGGATTAAGGGCAAACTGTTCGCGGGCCACTTCATGTGAGGCGGGTATGATTTCGTCTCCTTTGCGGGTGTAGGCATAGATGGAGAGGAAGTATTCGTTGCCGGTGTCAGGATCTATTTTTTTGACAGGCAGGCTGAGAGTTTTTGACTGCCCGGCCGGGACATTGGCCGAGATCACGCCGGAGTCTGTCACTACGCCGTTCATCAGCAGTTCCCAGCGGATATCAAAGTCGAGCAAATTGCGGGTATGGAAGTGGTTCTCGACTGTGATTTTGCCTGATGCGGGATCAGCTGAGGAGAAGCGTATGTCCTGGTAGACCTTTTTGACTTCGGCCAGTCCGGGGTGGGGTGTGCGGTCGGGCTGTACCAGACCGTTGATGCAGAAATTTTCATCGTGGGTGTGGTTATAGGCCCCGAAATCGCCGCCATAGGCCCAGTAGCTGTCGCCGTTCTCGTCTTTGGTGAGAAGACCCTGGTCCACCCAGTCCCAGATGAAACCGCCCTGCATGTGGTCTGACGAGCGGATTATGTCGAAATATTCCTGGAAGTTGCCGGTGCTGTTGCCCATTGCGTGGGCGTATTCACACATAATGAACGGCCTGCCGGGATTGCTTCGGGCTGCATATTCTTTCATCCGGTAGATGCCGGGATACATGGGGCAGACTATGTCGGTGTTTCTGTCTTCGCCGGCCTGTTCGAACTGCACGGGGCGCGAACTGTCGCGCTTCTTGATCCAGTCATATGCGGCATGGAAGTTTTCGCCGTTACCGCATTCGTTGCCGAGCGACCAGATGATGACGCTCGGATGGTTTTTGTCGCGCTCCACAAGGGATATCTCACGGTCGAGAATCGCAGCCTGCCATTCCGGACGTCTGGCCGGATGCCGGTCGTCGATCCTGTCCCAGGGAGCTGAGCCCATTGCGTGGGCCTCGATGTTGGCTTCGTCCACGAGGTAGATGCCGTAGCGGTCGCAGAGATCATACCACAGCGGCGACTGGGGGTAGTGGCTTGTGCGCACGGCGTTGATATTGTGGCGCTTCATCGTGCGGATGTCATCCATCATTGTCTCGCGGTCAACCATATGGCCTTTTACTTGGTGATGCTCATGGAGATTGACTCCGTGGACCTCAAGCGGTCGGCCGTTGACCCTCAGGCGGCTGTCTGTGATCTCGACCTTGCGGAATCCGGTCTTTGCCGAGGTAGACTCGATGACACGGCCTGAGCTGTCAGAAAGTGTGAGCACAAGCGTGTAGAGATATGGATCTTCGCAGCTCCACGTTCTGACTTTGCCTATTTTTGCAGTCAGCGTTTCGGTTGAGGTGGATGATGCTTCGGGATTCAGTCGACGGGTGTTTTTATAGACCCGTTTGCCGGCGTCATCATAGAGCGCGACTTCAAGGCTGACAGCGGCGGGCGCCTGAGCATAGTTTTTCAACACGGTCTCAAGCTTCAGTTCTCCGTTGGTGTAGCTGCGGTCGAGGTCGGCGTTGGCAAAAAAGTCGAAAATGCGCAGGCTGTCTGTGGAATATAGGCAGACATCGCGGTCTATGCCTGACAGGCGCCAGAAGTCCTGGTCTTCGAGATATGATCCGTCGGTCCAGCGGTAGACTTCGCAGGCAATCTCGTTTCGTCCGGGTGAGATATATTCGGTGATGTTGAACTCGGCCGGATTTTTGGTGCTCTGCACATAGCCCGCCTTGTGGCCGTTGATCCACACATACATTCCGGCCGTAGAGCCGCCGAAGTGGAGAAACACCTGGCGGCCGTTCCATCCGGAGGGCAGTTCGAACGAACGGCGGTAGCAGCCCACCGGGTTGTCGGAGTGGTCGATGAACGGAGGATTTTTTGGAAACGGATATGTGACGTTAGTATATATAGGTGTGCCGTAGCCCTCGGTCTCCCAGTTTGACGGCACCGGAATGCTGTCCCATCCGGCAGTGCTGAAACCGGGTTCATGGAATCCGACAGGCCGCTTGTCAGGAGTCGGAGAGAACCTGAACGCCCATTTCCCGTTGAGGCTCATGAAAAAGGGTGATGATTCATAGTCGCCGCCCAGAGCCTCAGCCGGAGAGGCAAAGGGGAAAGCGGTAGCGCGGGCCGGTTCACGGCCGGAGGCAAAGATCTGTGGATTTTCCCAGTCATTGGCAGCGGAAAGAGACCATTGCATGGCACAGAACATGCAGAAGGTGATGATCAGAATGCGTGGCATGAGAGTGATAGGATTGGTGACGTCACGGATGTGACAAGCGGATGTTAAGTTTCTACAAATGTATGAAAATCAAAGCAGAATGACAAATTTGCTGAAATTATGCATAGAGGTTGTTGAAAAAAACTCTTAACTTTACAGTCGTGAAACAGATCTCTGAAGCCATTATCATGAAGCAACCGAATATTAAACGCTTGTTGGTGCGGCGTATCCTTTTGAGTCTCGCTGCCATTGCAACCCTGACGCTATCGTTTACAGTCTATGCGAATGTCATGACGGAAAGAGCGGCTGAGGGGCGCATATATGCAGGTGTGACTGATTCAGTGAGGCATAACAAAGCGGCCTTGCTCCTCGGCACCAATCCGCTCAACCGGAAGGGGCGCCCGAATTCATACTTCACAAACCGCATCATGACGGCCTCCCGGCTTTATCACTCCGGCAAGGTAGACTATATAATAGCAAGCGGAGACAATCACACGGCGTTGTATGACGAGCCTACAGCCATGCGTGACTCGCTCATAGCCCACGGTGTTCCGGCTGAAAGGATTGTGCTTGACTTCGCTGGATTCCGCACGCTTGACTCGGTGGTCAGGGCCAAGGAGGTGTTCGGTTGCGATGCACTCACAATCGTCTCGCAGGCCGACCATTGTGCCAGAGCCTTGTATCTTGCCGGGGCCAACGGGATAGAAGCCGTGGCCGTGGCGGCTCCGCTTAGAGCCGGGCGATTGGTGAGGATGAGACTTGCGTTGCGCGAATGGCTTGCCCGCGACAAAATGATGCTTGACATATGGTTCGGCAAAAAGCCCCATTTCCTCGGCGAGAAAATAGAATTGCCAGAGATCCGTGAAATATCCGTGGAATAAGAGGTTGTTTTTAAATACCTCTAAATTCAGGTAAGTTGTTAGAAAGCGTCCTCTTTATATACACGTCAATTTTATGGTTTTATGAATCTGCCTTCTTTTTATCGTTTTTTGAGACTTCGAGTCTTTGTGCTTCGTATTGGATCGACCAATCAAAATCCGGTTTTTCATATCGCTTATGCGGTAGCGGAACCTTTCTCTGTGACAAAGGCTCTCCCGGTCTCAGTCAGAGAGTTCAAAAAAATTGATCTTTCGTTGTCATACAGTCGGCAATCTTCTGCTGAAAAGATTGTCAAACGGTGTTTTGTTGCAGTTATAACCATCGTTGACCGTCCGGATGTCATTTGCGATATAATTGCCGGCCTTATTAATGGTCATTCGCTGGCTGACACATGTCGCAAGTGGGGTATAAAGCCGCCGCAAGAGTCGGATTTGAATTTTTACTTTTCTCGTGAAGTATCGGAGGTCCCGTTGGGCATCGTTGCCGATTTCCTTGGCGACATTACATTTTCCCATACATGGCGCTTGCAGGACCCGGCCTCTCTTTTGACTTACGGATCCATCATGCCCTCGGATCCAGACAATGGCATCACTTCCATAGCCCGTTTCATAGCGGAATCTCTGGGGGCAGATACCCGGATAATGGCTCGGCGTGTGGGTAATATAGAAATTCTTTTCCGTCCGGCCTGCGATGCGTCCGGCCATTCGCTCGTGACTCATTCGAATCAAGACCACGGAAAAACACATATTGTTACTATTCGAAAAGAGCTTTATGACGGAGAAGACGAAGTGATTGTTAACATGCGGCTTACTGGCGATGACAGAATATTGACTGACGAGGTGCATTACCAAAAGGTGGGTAAGGGCGCAGAAATGGAATTCAGTTTTTCTTCGCCGGAGCGGCCTGGACGTACTGATGTTAAAATCTGGTTGTGCAAGGGTAAAGAGTGTAGACTCGTACACCGTGCCACTATGAGTATCATCAAGCGGTTTAATATTAACATGCAGATAGTAAGCAACCGGATTCAGCTTTCCTCTGATTGGCATAGTAAGATACGTAATGCCATGCCCGACAAGAAAAGAGGAGCCGTAGATGATGCAGCGAAGATAACACGCGTGTCAAACAATAGTTTCTCTGTGGGCAACGTGGGGAGAACCCACGATAAGGAGCAATATTCCCGGTGCCGCACAAAACCGGATGACGCATTCTTCCCCAAGGGGTGGAATCCGGGCGAGGACAAAGATGGTGTGCATGGTGCATTGGAATTCCTTCAATGGTTCAGGGAAAGAACTGAGGGGGCTTCTGACATCCTGCTTCAAGATCCGTATTTTGAGGATGTGGCATTGCTTTTCATTGCTTCGTCGGAATCTCATGCCCGTTATACAGTAATCACACAGACAGGACTGAAAACGAACCCTGACGGCACATCCTACGTAGATGATTTTTCTGATACCAGGGCTGACAAGATCCTAATGATGATACAACAGTATCCGACTCTTTTTGCGGAGATGCAACTTGTGGTGAAAAATCTTACCGGGAATTCAAATAAACTCCACGACCGCTATCTTATACTTTCATATCCCGATGGCCATACGGAAGGCTATACCTTATCGAATTCGCTGCAAGGGGCCACAACAAAGCAACCGCTGCTGGTAACGCGCATAGGCGATGACGCTCTGGAAAAATTGATGGCCTACATGGGATCCAATATAATGAAGGGAGGACTGACAACCCTCTACGATTCCGAGGAAGCAATAGCAAGATCACTCTCCACAGAACATTCGCGTGAAGTTGCCGACCGAGCGTTTATGGATTGGGTGCGCACCGCTTTCAACCTACGCCGATTCCAAAGTCATCCGGAGGATTGCATCAGGCTCATATTCGATGATATACAGCACGGCCCCTTCAGTCATTCCGGAGCAATACCGGCAAAAATCTCCACACTCGGCAATATGCTTGCGTCCACGAAGATGGAACTTGTATCCCGGATCACAGCAGCGGCCGTCGGGATTGTAAGGGATTCCCCCGAATGGATTTCCATTTTTAAGGATTTCATACTTTGCAGTCATGATGCGGAGTTTCCGGTCGGATTCCGAAATTGTCCGAACCGAGGCAGGCTGAATTTAGATCTGGCATGTCTGGCTGATATGGATTACATTGAGGTGCTTTCCAAATCGCGGATGTATCTTGTGGAATATTCATGCTGTGAGCGAGACTATTTCTCTACGTGGGGGCAGCATTTTGTATGCGGTATTTTGGTAGAGGGGGCTCCGGTGGCGGCTGCCGATGCCTTGATGAAACTCAGGGCGAAAGTTCAGGGCTATCATGGTGACCGGATGATATATCCGGCATATCTTGCTGCCAATATGCTTTTGCATGAAATGTTCAGTCTGGTAGTGTTCGGCAAAGGGGATTCCATGATGCGCACTCTGTTGAGCCATGATGATAAATGGCTACGAGGCATAGGCGCACTGATGCTGCTTTATCGCGCAACAGACAAAGATTTTAAACTTGACGATTATACAGGTTTGATTGCGCTTTCTGACGAGATTATGGCTGTGGCTCACAGGGCTCTGTATCTAAGACATGATGAGGTAGACAAGGACGCATTCTATAAATGGATTCTTGCTACTGCCAGAAGTGACAAGGATGCGCGTGGATACGCTATGACAGAAGGGGTAGCCTTTCTGAAGAATATGTATTCTCTGGAAGAAAGGGTGGAGTATGTGACAGAAGTGTTGGTGCCTCTTACATCAGAGGGGATACTCGACACAGAGGAAGTTGGGATCAAATTGACAGACGCGCTATATGATCCGACTCAGCAGTCAAAGTCGATGACGGAGCTATTGCCGTTTGTCCTGGAAAAGACAGGAGCGCCGATCACATATCTTAAGACGCGTTTGGATGGCACAATTAAGGAATGCGACATTGAGGAAGGACGCTTGCTGTTGAAGGATGAAAATTCAACCTTTGGTATTGAAACAAAGCGACGTAACATAGCCCCGCTACTCGCAAAGTTAAATCGTCAGTAGAAAAGGCTTGCTCGTGTGAAATTGTGACTTCAGCAGCGATCATCAGCGTTTAGAGGTTATGATCTGTTTCTGCGATGGCTGATTTTGTAGATCATGCCAAATCAGACAGCTGTAGATCGTGATTTTATTGGCTCAAGCTTGTGGACATATTCAACGAGAAAACTTCCGCAGGAGTCGCCAGGCTGAATCTCGCCAGATGGTACAACGAAGTGGAGGCCTTTGGGAATGATGAATTCAACAAGGTCCTGGAGACCTTCGAGAACCACGACATCACAATAATCAGCTATTTCGAACGACGGCTCACAAATGCCTCGGCAGAATCCTTCAATGCCAAAATCAAGGCGTTCAGAACACAGTTCCGGGGTGTCGGCGACATCAAGTTCTTTATGTGCAGACTGGCTACACTATACTCCTGACATCCCCTTCGTGCCCACCGGAAAAATCCGCTGACCCGATATTGCCATATATTGCGCCGATTTGGGGTAGGAAGCAAAAAGTAAAACCTCCTAAAGTTGTTGATTTTCAGAGGTTTTCTTCGATTTGATAAATCTTGTTGTGATCTCCGCCGGGGGATTACATATTTTTACTCAACTGGGTTGATTGTCAATGTTTTTATCATTCGTGTCCTATTCTATGTCCACGAATTGCACACGGCATTATTTCAGCGTTTCGCTATGATTTGCCATGTGGTTACGACCAAGACCTCTGTCCCGAAAGGCGATAGGGATACCCCTTTCACACTGCAAAGATAGTCATTTTTATTGGTTCGGACACCATTTACCATGTTAAAAATAGTGGCTTTTAATTGAAATGAATAATTTAAGCAGTCTAAAACACTACTATTTAATTTAACGATTAGTGTAAAATGCTCCAAAATCAGCATTAAAATCTTCAAAGTCTCGGTTTTGATTTTGTAGTGCGCCGAAATTTTGCTATATTTGCATCGTTAAATAGCATCGGAAATGATACAAGAGCTGAAAATACGAAATTTCAAGTCATTTCGTGATGAAGTGGAGCTGAGTTTTGAACCGTCGGAAGATGATCGCTACAATAGCGTGGTCGTAATGCCCGATGGAGTTAAACTGTTGCGCTTTGCCGTTGTGCTTGGCGCAAATGCAAGCGGTAAGTCAAATCTACTTGATGCCGTCAAGTTCCTGCGTCGTTTCTGGAATACACTTCCTTCTACAAATGATGACGGTACTGATGTACAGCCATTCCTATTAAGGGAAGATGCTCTTTCTTTCGATACCGAATTTGAATTAAAATTCTATGCCGATGGACTCCGCTACTGGTATAAGCTAAAAGTAAATCCCGAAAAGGTTTGCCACGAGTCGCTATTTGTATATCTCACCAATCGCCCGACAAAAGTATTCTGCCGTGAGGATGTCGAAGGTGTATCCAAATTGAATTTCAATCCGGCTGTTGTAAAACTTTCGCAGGCAGAGGTGGATGTTATGACTATGAACTGTCTTCGTAATATGTCTTTACTGGCTACATTAAAGAAAGTAAATGTCTCAGTTGCCTATCTTGACAATATGCGCCGATGGATTGACAACCGTATTCTGCCATTGCAAAGTGGTTCACTCTCGATGCTATCAAATGACGCAAAGAAGCATATTGCTGACAGCGAGGATTTCCGTGAGTATCTACTGCAATTCGCAAAGGAGGCTGACTTCAATATTTCTGACATTAAAATCCAGAAGATGGCGGCTCTATTTGGGCATAAGGTTGAGAATGCCGGCGGAACGCAGGACTATATTCTCCCGGAGGCTTGCCAGAGTACCGGCACCAAGCGCATGGTCGAACTGGAGTCTATGATATATGAACAACTGAATCGTCAGGCATTCCTGTGTATTGATGAGATTGAGGCGTCGATGCACCCCAATCTTATGGAGTATATTCTCTTAAAGTTTGTCAATACTCCCGAAAATCAGTCGCAGCTACTTGTATCTACCCACTATGATCCAATACTGAAAGATATTGATGACATTTTTGGAAAGGATTCAGTGTGGTTTACGGAGAAAGGCAAAGACGGCAGTTCCCAATTATTCTCTCTCGTTGATTTCAAGGGACTGAACAAACTATCATCCATCCACCGCGCATATATGAACGGTCGTTTCGGCGCACTTCCCAACGTATTGTAATTATGGCAAGAAGAATTAAGGAGCGTAAGCTCAAAAATCCCGCGATTACAATCATAGGCGAGGGCGCAACTGAGCGTTTCTATTTCACGGATTTGAAACGCCTAAATGGGTATAACTATGTATGCAAGCCACGAAACTTTGCCGACCAGAATATTGATGATATTCAGCGTCAGGTCGAGCGAGTGCTTGCTGATGACGGTATTGCCGTATGTGTATTTGATGTGGACGTAACGCGCATACACCAAGCAGACAACGCCAAATTTGATGCGATGCGCCAGCGTTATGTCAATAACCCCTCAGTAATCATCTGCGAAAGTATGCCATCTATTGAATTCTGGTTCCTACTCCATTACCTCAACACAAACCGTTACTTCGCAACGTCTGATGATGTAGTAGCAGCCCTGCATCGTTATCTACTCACTTTCAGCAAGCAGTAATCATATCTTTCAAAAGAAAACTGGGTTGCAACACTCTTGGCTGATAATAAACTGACCACAACCATAAATAACGCAACTGCCATCGGTGAAGAAGGCGAATCATACTCCAACCTCCACAAACTATTTACATTGCTTAATTCTTGAGATATTTTCTGTTATATAAATTTTGGTGCTAGATATTGCAATCTGGGATATAGCAGACCAATATAATGGACTGAATACACAGATTGTTGAAATGTGTAAGTTATTAAAGGATATATCAAAGTTCACAAAAATGAGTATAGAGACTTTTGAAAGATGTACTGAAAAATGGCGTGCTTTATTGCAGGAAAAATTACGATCCATTGGAATGTATGATGAGATTATTAATGATATAATTTCATCTGGATATTATATGATGAACCAATCTGATGAAATTATATATGATAGTTTCTACGGACGCCGCTATTCTATAAGTATTGAGGTTCTAAAAAAAAATTTACAAAATAATACCCAAATCTTTAGACCCAGAGGCATCCAATCAATAGAAGTCAAATCAATCGCAGATGCTAAGATCCAGATCGATAAATTTATTTCAAAATTTAATCCGGAGTTATCTAATAGATGGGCTTATAGAGGAGAAAACTCTATTTTTACATTTAAAAGAAAATTTCTCAATCCATGGATTAGCAATTCTAATGGTGAAGAAAGATCTTTAATGCCATCTCATTGGAGGGGATTTCGAAATGACTATATGAAACGAATTTCATATAGTTCACGTAGTATTTTTCAGACAATACATGCGGATGATATTATTTATGACGGAATTAAAGATTTTCGAAATTTATCCGCAAAAAATTACAATAAGTATGGAATTCATACATTAAGTGATCTGGAAGATTTTCCTGAACCGGAAAATCAAGAATACTTCAAGCGTTGGCAGGCTCATAAAATAAACCCGTACAACAGCCCTGATATGTACTATCTTGAACAACATTATGGATTTAGTACCCCATGCCTCGATATAACATTCGATTTGGCTACAGCTATGTTTTTTGCACTCAACAAATATGTCGAAATAGATAGAATTAAAAAGGTAGCCACATACAAGCCGGTTGATGATATCTCACAATCGGTTGTGTATGTTTTCTGTTTTCCCTCTGATATAATGACTTCAAATGATATCATACGAAAGTTTGATGTTTTTTCTCATTTAGAGCCATTACGACCTCTGAGACAAACGTGCCAGCAATTTGGGACAAATATGTTCAATATCAATGAACCTGCCGCATACATTGCTTTACAAGTTCGTTTTTCTTCTGACTTCGATCTTGAAGGACTGCCTACACAAAAAGATTTAATTCCCTTCGCTGATGAAGATAAATTTTATGCCAAGTTACTTGAAATGAAAAGCAAGGATCCCGATATTTGGGGAAATATAACAGAATATATTATATGATACTATGACAATAAATGATATTATAAAGTCAAACGATTTCCCTCATAATGAGGAGAATTTCAACAAGTTGGCTAATTTGTGCAAGAGTGGTAATGTTGTACCATTTATTGGTGCAGGGTTATCCTTATTTGTGGGTTTGCCTTCCTGGCAGGGTTTTATTGATGACTTAAAAGCCGAATGTCCTGATAAAAGTTTTCGGACAGATAATCTATTGGAAGCAGCGGATGAAATTGAAAGACAACTAGGCAAAGAGAAGTTTTATAAGATTTTTAAACAAACATTTTACTATGACAAGGATGATGATTGGTGGGAAAATGTAATAAAAAAGCGCGAGGCGCATAAGCAAGCTGTATCCGTTATTCCTTATTTATTTAACGGACCAATTATTACAACTAACTTTGATAAAATACTTGAGGCAGTACATCGGTTTTCGCTTCCAGTTTCTTTGCCAGATAATGTATCATTGCTGCAAAATGTAAATAAAGAAAGAAAACATCTTATTTATAAGATTCATGGTTGTGTCTCTGATCCTGAAAAAATAATATTCACAGGTAAATCTTATAATGAAGCATACTATAAAAATAATTCTCCACTTGTAAAAACTCTTTCTGAATTCTATAAGGGATTTAGTTTCCTATTTCTGGGCAGTTCCCTAAGACTATCTGAAAATGAGATGGATGAATCAATAAAACTATGGACTAAGCTTACGAATTCAGGCATGTTTCATTATGCCATATTAGGGTGTAGTAAAGAAAATGAACAATCTAGGAGAGCAGAATTAGAGCAACATCAAATATTTCCCATTTTCTTTCCAGATGGAAAATTTGAATCTATCAAAATTATTTTAGACGAGTTACTAAAGCATAAAAATGAGTCCTTACTAAATAGTATTGAGTATAATTCCGAATATGTAACCAGAGAAATGATTCAAACAGAGTTGGAGGAATTCCTATGTACAAAATTTTTTTCTGTAACGGCTCTTATTGGATCAGGAGGGGTTGGTAAGACCAGAATAGCCTGTGAGTATGAAAAATTTCATAAAAACAAATATCAGTCTGGTACATATTTTTTTCGGGCTATTTCTAAAGAATATGTTCAAGCAGAGATTTTCCGATTTGCAGTAGAAAAAGGATTGGTAAATTGCAATGAAAAAGATCAAGTACTTATTCTACATGTTGTAAGAAAGTGGATGCAAGAGAATGACTCATGGTTATTTATTCTTGATAATGTAGAACATTATGAACATATAAAGGATTTAGTATCTTTCGACACAGATTTTGTATCAGGAATGCGGCATTTGCTCATTACTTCACGGAAACAAAATTTACCCATTGAAAATAAAATAGATGTTGGTGTTTTTAGTACAAATGAAGCATTGGAATTTTTCGATACTCATGTAAAGCATAAGCCAGATGGCTACGCCAATGATATAATAGAGGCTCTGGGACGTTTGCCTTTGGCTTTGGAGCAGGCCGCTGCATTTATCCGGCAACAAAATATTACTTACAAAGAATATATTAATGAATTGGATACATATGGGGTACTAGATACACTGAAAAAAGGTAACCATGAAGATGGTACGCTTGCTGTAGGAGCAACATATAACCTATCTTTACGAATGTTAGAGCAAGAGGAGTCGAAATTGTTGTTGAATATATGCTCATTCTTCGCTTCCAATAATATTAATCGTTGTTGGTTTACAGATAAAAATAAGCAGTTGAGTTTATTCCCATTATTACAAAAAAAGGTTAATAATGAACGTGAATACGAAAAAATTTTATCAGAATTGACGGAATATTCTTTGATAAGTTTGATTGGAAATAATATAAACATTCATCCTCTTACGCAGGAAGTTATAAGAAAATCTCTAAATACAAGTGAGCGGGAAGAATATGTCGCATCATGTGTGATGATCGCTGATGAATTGAGATTCGAAGATTTTTCAACAGCCGAATCGTTGAATATATTCAATGTATTATCACCTCATATCATTTCCATTGTGCAACATGTATCAGCTAATAAATCGACAGAAGCGGTTGCCAATCTTTTAAATTTTTTAGGATGGGGGTTTAATGAATTGGCTAATTACACCCGTTCTTTAGAATTCTATCAAAAGGCATTAACTATTCAACAGAATTTATTTGGTGAAACTCAACCCACTGCCATAGCATATAACGATGTTGGGTTTCTCCATTGCAATTTGGGACATTACAATAAAGCTTTGGAATTCTGTGAAAAGGCTTTAAACATACAGGAAAAAGAATTCTTACTTGACCATCCCTATACAGCATCCATCTGCAAAAATATCGCCAGGATTCTTGTAGATCAGGGCAAATATGAAAGTGCTTTAATGTATAACAGATTAGCATTGCATATTTATAAGGGTGTTAAGATTAATATTAATAATGTTGAAGGCTCCGAAAGTATTCATGCAGCGACTATATACAACAATATTGGTTTTATATATTACAATCAGGGTGAATATGACTCATCCTTAGATTATTTTTTCAAGGCATTAAAAATTCGTGAAAAATGGTTGGGCAAAAAACATCCATTTACAGCTACTACTTATAACGACATAGGAATGGCTTATTATAGTAAAGGAGAAAACGATATGGCATTAGAATATTACTGTACTGCATTAAAAATTAGGAAAAATGTATTTGGAGAAAATCATCTAGAATTGGCTAGTAATTACAATAACATAGCCAATGTTTTATCTGAGAAATGTAATTATGACATTGCTAAGGAATATTACGAGAAAGCATTGAGTATTCAGGTGAGAGTCTTAGGAGATGAACATCCTGATACAGCAAACACATATATGAATCTGGGTGTTGTTTTTGACGACAAAGGCTTGTATGATACTGCTTTGATGTATTATGACAAAGCTTTAGAAATTTGCAAAAAAATATTTAAAGATAAACATCCGGATATTGCAATGATATACACAAATATTGGCTCTGCTTTGTATAATATGGGAGATTATGATTCCGCATTAGATAATTTTCAAAAGGCATTAGACATTCAGAAAGAAGTATTAGGACGTAATCATCCAGATACGGCAAGTGCCTTTAATAATCTGGGTGCAGTTTATGAAGAGAAAATGATGTATGATACTGCGTTACAATGGTTTTTAGAATCGTATAAAATTAGATTATCCAAGTTGGGGTATGCGCATACTAATACTCTTATTACTAAGCAGAATATGGAATTGGTGTATAATAAGATTGGAAATCCTACACCTTTTGAATCTTGGTTGCATGAGCAATTACTAAAAGAAGAATAATTAAATATGCGGTCAGTACCAAACTCATCCAACTTCAACTGCAATAATCATATCTCTCAAAAGAAAACTGGGCTGCTATCCTCTTGGCTGACAACAAACTGACAACTGCCATAAATAACGCAACCGTAATAGGTGAAGACGGCGGATGCCTATAAAGGAAGCCTGTATCGGATTGAACTGGAGGTTGGTGCCGAAGCCCTCTAAGTATATAAGTTCGTTAATGTAAGTATTATTCTGAAAATGCATTATACATTGCCTGGTAGCCATCCATAGTAATTATATTAAATCCGATGCTTTTCAAGAAGAATTTTTTGCCATGTGTTAATCTATGGTAGTCTCTATTTGTAACAATGTACCAACCATCTTTATGCATCATTGGATATAGAGAGAATAACTTTGCTCGTTCTAATAGAAGCCAACGAAGAAGAACTTCGTCAGTATCTAAAGATAGGCCAACGATAAATAACTCTTTGAAGAAGATATGATTTATCCAAGTGTTATTAATTGTATTAGGCTCAAATATTATCTTCTCAAAAAGCTCTGCCTTAAATTTATTAGAGGGAACAATCATATTCCGTATCGCCTCAAGATTTCTCATATAGTGAGAAAGCCCAATAAGAATACTTTTGGGGTATCTAAGCATACCATTTGGATGCCAAATGGCAAATTTATTTATAGGGAGTGGAGATGCTGACCGGGGTGCTTTCAATCTCCCTCTTTTAAAAAAGCGACGAACTCGGCGTTAAGCCTTGTGCCGTCGAACTCGGATACATCCCACTCATAACTGAATATCTCGCCGGTGGACTTGTCCAGCCACTTGCGCTTCCGCACATGCAGGTATGTGGCACGCCCCCTTATGGGATAGTCCTGTATGGTACGGTAATCTCCAAAACCATAGGAGATTATGTTTTTATTGTACTTATCTTCGCTAAGCTGTTCATTCTTCTCATCAAGCCATATATCGAAGCGGGTATCGCTTTTTTCAAAGCGGTCAATGTCGAAGTTGTCTATCAGGACTTCGGGGAGGATGGATCTGAGTAGTTGGTCTGGTTTCATTTTGCAAAGATAATACTATATTCCTGATATCCCTCGTGCCCACCGGAAAAATCCGCTGAACCTAAATCGGAGTTGTGTTCAGATTTGTGTTCAAAGTAAAAGAAAAAGCAGCTACGATTTGTTTCGTAACTGCTTGATTTTCAGTGGTCCCACTTGGGGGGGGAACTTCGCTTTTATTATATCCTAAAAATCAATTCTTTATCAGAAAAGCTTTCAGCAACTCCAACATTCGCTCCTACGGCGCATTGCATCGCTTTTCATCAATCTGCACTACCGAAGCCATCGGAATCATCCTTATCGTTGCTCGCAAATTCTCTCACTTGTCATTATAATAACGAGCTAAGTATCATTTTTATTGCTGACTGGTCTAATTCATATTGATTCTACTTCATCCTCTTCTTACTGATTTGGAATCTTATCAGTTCTGTTTTGCCAATCGTTTGAAATTTTTGTCCAATCAATATCTCGTTCTACTTTGCGAGTCCATACATCCCAATAATCCGGATCGCCGGATTGAGGACATTGATTCTTAGGTAAAGTTCTCATTTTTATCATTACTGGCAGTTCAGATGCCCATCCCAACAGTACTGCATATTGAGACGGTAAAGATGGCATCTCTCTTAGAATCCCTCTCATATTATCCGGCAGTAAACGATGTACTAGTTCTTGATCTCGATCATTTGATATCCGATGTAACAGGAAAGAATTACATTGTGATAGCACAGTTGGAGATAGTTCTGAAGGTCTTTGGGATGATAGTACTAAGCCAAGACCGAATTTTCTTCCTTCACGTGCAATTTTCTCAAAGACCTTACAACATTGAGTATTTGGACTAGAGATTTCTCCATCATCATTATATCGTTTAACAAAATAATGAGCCTCCTCCATTACTAAGACAGTCGGTAAACATTTTTTATTTATTTTCAAGTAACGTTGCTGCGCTTCAAATACCAGTCTGGCTATAACTGCTGTGACAATACTTGTTACATCAGACGGAAGGAGAGATAGGTTAATGATAGTCAGAGATTCGTGATTATTCCTTCCGACGTAGTTATTAAGCCAGTCTTCCAAATTGAGACTACCATTATCTATGACTTTCTGTACTCGTAAGTCGGAAAGTAAAGTTTTTATACGAGGCATAAGAGTAACTATGTAGTCAGTGGTACTCAAAATCTCGGCATTTGCCTCTATAGAACGTATAAAATTTTCTCCGGTGAATGGGATAGGACTATCTTCATCTGTAGGAAGAAATTCCTCTTCTCGCCCTCCTGCCTCGGAAAATACGGAAGTCAAATATTGAAGAAGTAGTTTAATCTCTTCTCTTGAATAAGAATAGTCTATATATCCCGTACCAGTACGTTGTGTCTGGAAAGAGACTATGAGGTCATTAAGCTGAGTTATTCGATTTTTTAGATTGGAAGAAAAATTTTCCTCAATGGAAAAACCTTCACTCCATTTAATTAGCTTATGATGAAAGCCAAAAGCCTGCCTACTTATAAATGGACTACCATCCTTAACACTTATTTCAATTGCTTCAATAATAACCCTAATGTAATTCGCCAGCTCATGTTCTTTTGAATGGCTTTCAAAAGCCACACCACTTCTTACCGACTTCAAAGCATGCACAATTGTCGTTCGATGAGTCTTTGGGGATGCCTTAGTGAACCCACACCATTCATCTGTATTCCATAACCATAGCGGGACTTCCAGTTGTTTTTGATTTGTGTTCCCTTCAACATTGACAGTGTATATATTTGCACCTTCTTTATCCGCAAATGCTTTACTGTATTCGCCATTTGGATCGAGAATAATGAAACGACTATTAACTGTTTTATCAGTTTCTGTAATTTTGTCTTTTGCACTTTCAAGGGACCAACGTATAAGTCCAGCGACTGAACATGATTTACCACTTCCTGTATTTCCTAACACAGCAAGATGTCGCCCGAAAAGACGATCTGGATCAATCATGACTTTAGCGTTCCCTAATAATGGACTGTTGCCAATATAGACGCGTCTGTTTTCTCCGGATTCAATTATGGCACGTAATTGATCTTCAGTAGGAAGAATGACAATATCACCTACTGATGGAAAGGTCTCTAGACCACGCTTAAATTTATAACCGATTTCATTGACACAAAGTGTGCCGACAGGCTGAAGTTCCATTCTTCTTAAAGGGAATGGTAAATCTATAAGTCCAAAATCCTGAAATCCTCTTCGTTTAGGATAAGGTGAGCGTTGAATGGTTATCCAAGTAACCTGTCCAACTACAAAGCCGAGGTCAATCGGAATCATTACAAAACCGTTGATGCGAGGAAAATTTCTTGGGTAGCCAGTGTTTAAGGCAATATTATCGGGTGAGTCAATATCCAATTGTACTTCTATCTTATCAGGAGAAATATACTCAACTGTACCGACACGTAGAGATGCTAAATGTTCTATAGGTGAGGTCATATCGAATCTTTGATATCCTTTGTTTCTTCTGTTGAACTTGAGATTTCTGAGGTTGTATGGGTGACGTTTTCGGACGTATTTGAAGATGTTCCGAATCTACGTTGTAGTAGCTCAGCCATACGAATGGTTGTTTTATCAATAGCTGCTTTAGGAAGATAATCATTGGTTAGATTCGTGATGTCTCCAAGATTTCTTCCCATCAATACTGATATTTGAGTATGATGAGGCGAATGTTTGTAGAATTGAAGAATACGTCCAATAGGATCATCAAAAGAAATAATCACCAGATGAGTTGAAGGAATGGTAAGCATATCTTGGATAACCCGATTGATATGCTCGTCACCAAACCCATATCCATAGGTAACTAAAGTACTGTTAGGTCGACATATGGATGCAGCAAAATCACGGAATAACTCCACGTATGGATATTCTGCTGTTTCTCGATCTTTAGCTGAATTCGGATAAATCATTACTTTGAGGGCATCAGTTCCATACAGCCCCGGTGCCTGGAGATAGGGAGTTATATTCTCAGCACCAAACGGTAACCCCATTCTCCTTATCTCGCCTTTGTTTTGTACCCAGTCTATCGAACCGTGAAGTTTGGTTATTCGTGCCACGCCCTCTAAATAGCGGGGTTCACCCCGTATTCCTGGGGGATTATAATGTAGGTCTAAGTTCAAACGCGAGGATCTGAAAATTGGCATCATTGTACCAACAAACCGATCCATTAGATGAATGCCTGCTAACTCAGCTCCTACCTCAATTAGCCTATCATAGTTTGTTGTGAAAATGTTTAATCTTTCTCTGTTTCCCGTTCTACTCGCAAAACTTAGAATAAAGTTTACCAAAACGGCATAGGCCTCATTACGTTGTTCTTCCTTTACAATAGCAATGGCTCTCTCAGTATTTAAAATTGATTGAGCAAAGTCTCTAATTATTTCGGTTAACTCACTTTCAAGAGTCTTGGCTTCCTCTGATTTCCTTAGTATTTTGAGCCCACGTAATAAGTCGTTAGCTGTTCTTATTTGGTCTTCAATATTACCTTTATCTCGCCCGCAAGCCTCTGCAGTTGCTGAAGCTGCATCTTCTATTTCATCCTTGAAAGTATTGAATTTCTTAGTGGCCATGGATGCACCTCCGTTCGCTCCTGCTTTGAAACTTATTGCATTGGATATTCCCGACCCGCATAACAAGGATAGATGTTCAGATTGGAACAAGGATGTCAACCACGGTTCAATTCTTTTGCGGAAAATCCGATTGTCTATAACATCGGTCTCTTCTATACCCCAATCGCAGTCTTCCTGATTTTGAATAACACCATTACTAGCAATCCATATAAGATCACGATCATCACGAGTCTTAATAATGTTACCTCCTTCTTTAAGGAAATTTCGATATTCTTCCATCGTGTTTTTGTTCGCCATATTTTTAGGTATTGAATTAATTGTTGCCTTTTTTTCCCTTCCAAGCTTTAGCTTTCTCGGTAAGATAGTATTTCTGTTTCGGGTGATTGGGAACATCGGGATATAACAACCCTATAGCGTTATCTTCTATAGCCGGAAGTAAGTAGTTCTCTCTGAATGTTGTCCGATGCTTTAATCCCACACACTCCATTAGTTCACTCATTGTCATATATTCCTCATTCATCGAAAGGATGAGTTTTTGAACTTGAGCGGTACTTGGACGGTAGTTGAGCGGTGGTTGAGCGGTAGTTGAGCGGTGGTTGAGCGGTTCGTCCTCTTGTTTGGTCGATAGTTGAGCGGTCTGAGAGTCCAACTTGGTCGGTCGTTTGAAGGTGACGTAGACGAAACCGCCGTCCCAACGCCATGTCGGGTCTTCGACTCCTTGCTCGCGGCAGGCTTCGATTATGCGATGGATGCCGCTGCCCCAACTTTCAAGGAAGGTTGATCGATAGAGAGCCTGCGCCATATTGCGATTGTAGGGGTATGACTCATGCGACTCTTTGACGTGCTCTATCGGAATCTGAGGTGGGAAGACGCCCGGATTGGCAATCTCAACGCGGTCGTCATAGACGGCGATACTGATTGTCAGATTCTGTTTCTCCCATTGGCGATGACACAAGGCATTGATCAGTGCTTCTCTTAACGCTTTGACCGGCACTTCAAGTCGCTCCTCTCTCATCAGGCTTCTATTCGTTATCTTGCCGCTGAGATTAAGATGCTTGAAAAAGAAAGCCATGCCAGCGTCAAGAAGGTCGAAGAAATTTCCCTCTACACGTTGATTGTCGATGAACTCAAGTTTATTCGTACCGAGGAAACGAGCCAATCTCAACTGGAAATTATCGTATGGGTAGATATTATTTGAGAAAAGCATAGCGGCACCGTTGGTTGGAATTCCATTGACAGTAAGTTTCCACTTTGCTAAAGTGTCCTCAATTGGAGCAGACAATGCCGATTCCGGGATTCGTCCACCTTCCACTCCAAGACGAATGCAGCCAAGTATCCTGTCGCGGTTCAGATCAGATAGACGAACACCCTCCGCCGGGAATGTCTCCCAAGCGTACGACTGCGGCTCGTATGCCCTAAGACGATCCTCATACATATCGCGAGGCATTATCTTAGTAGTACTTTCAAGCTTGTAATAAGGTCGGCCTCTATATGTATATGGACGATCTCCCCATTTCCAACCGTCGAAATGGAAAGCAATTACTTTATTGCCGGGATGATCCGGGACATCAACGTATATCGGTTGTATATCATAAGCAGGTTCTATCCCTGCCAAAGCCTGAGAAATCTCTCGCTTTGTCGAGTCCGTTACTTCCTGCCCAATAATTTTAAGCGACTTTGGTGTAACTCCGAAAATCAACCAACCGCCATCAGTATTCAGAAACGCGCATGCCGCATGCATACCGTCCTTCAACTCGCCGGTACTTTTCTTCAGCTCAAGAGTCCGCGACTCATCGGAAGCAATCAAAGTCTTTATATCGTCAATCTTCATATTCATCAACAACGGCACTCAGCCTTCAATCTCTGAATTTCAATCTTCAAAGAAATATTTTGTGAATTAATACTTATAGAATTGAAATATATTTGAGATATCTTTACGCGTAATGTAAATGGGATATTTAACTCTGCGGATATTTTACCTTGGATAAACGAAATAATTGCATTAAGTGCTATGCTTGCCATTGAAAATGAATTGTTCTCACTAAGCTCTATATTACATAAGTCTAGCGATGCTTCAATAGCATTATAGATATAATTATTTCTTATATTCTTAAGATTAGCAATAGTAGAATATATTGATTGCTTTTGTGCAATTGAAGAAAAAGCACTTATATTATCGGTCTTATAGCGTGAATTTATATCAAGGAGTTGAAGCTCAAATTGCTTTTGTGAAATTTGAGATTGGCACTGCTTCGCTGACATTAACTCATGAGAAGCTTTATGATATAACATATTCTTATCCATTTGCTCTGCCTCTTTTAGATTTTTTTCTTTGTTGACTAGCTAAGATTTCAATTAACTTATTTGTTTGTTCAACTAGATTATTGAATTCTATAAGCTTTTCGCTTAACATATTTTCATTTTGAGTCAAAAGAGTATTCATCTTTTTCTCAAAATCTTGTATAATTGGTAAGCTTTGCCTGTCAAAGTTTTCTTTTGCTAAAACAATGTTGCTTTTTTGTTCCTCTATCATAATACTAATTTGAGACGATGCGTCTTCAAGAGTTTGATTAAACTCAGATAGTCTCAGTTGTTGTTGAGACATAAATTCATCTATAGTTTGATTAGTATTGGATTTTAATTCCTCGCTATCATCTTTTATACTTTTCAAAACATCGTATCCCTCTCGTCTCAGCTGTCTGATTTCCTTAACACCTTCTGTTCCCTGCTGAATAAACTCGTCCATTTTGAAAATGGAATAAAAACTAAATACTAAAAATAATACGGTAAGCACAGCTGCCCATACTGTAATATTACTGTATTCATGACTAATTTTATCTAAATGAAGATTTATCATATTCTTTGTTTGTCCTTCGAGAAGATTTTTCTCAACATTTAGCAAAACTGAATCTTTTTGAATTTTTGAATCATATTCTTTATGATAACTATATATCTTATCTAAATGCGTGGATACAATCTTTGTTAGATTTTGGTATTGAGAATTTGTTAAAGTGTGACCGTTATTTAGTGTTTGTAATATAATAGAATCTGCCAACACTTTACTATTGCATTCCATCAGGTCGCATGTTAATTCTTTATTATACGCCATTAAATGTACATAAAGGCTATCTACTTTCTGTAGATGTTCACTATAATAATTTGTGATAGAACTTTGTGACTTTGATAATGCACTATTAGCCAAAGATAAATACATGATAAAAGAAATCAAGATGATAGAGAGAACTATAAGGAATAGGGTTACCTGTCTTACATCTTTAATTTTGAGTAATTTTTTTATTGTTCTCCAACGATTTGCCATTATCGAATATGTTTATTAAGTTGTTTAGTTGCAATATTTTTATAAAAATTACGGTTCTGCTGCTATTGAGGGGGTATCTGAATATGGATAATCGTAGCCACGGGGGTGGCTATACGAGTTTTCTTTGAAGTTCTCGACTTGTTCAAGGACTTTTTCAAAAACTACGCCGTCCCACTGAGGAGGATAGCCGTTCTTCCAAAACAGTTTTGTCAACTGATTGGCAAGACGATCTCGAACTTTAGAGTTGTTGAGCCAATCGGCGTAGAGCGATGAGTCATCAACAAGTTCTTTGATTTTTTTAGCAAGTTCGATGCACTTATCATCGGGATATTCAAAAGGAGGATTTGCATTGTCACGAACCTCTACAAGAATGTCATAAAATGCTTTCTCTTGGAAAGAGATTCCGAGTTTTTTGAACTCCATTTTATCGGCTTGCAACTCTCCGAACAGCGACTTAAGTTGGTCGGTAAGAGCCTTGATGCGGTCTTCGACCATTTCAACGGTAGAGTTGACAGCCGAGCCGGTAACTTGATTGACATAAGCAAGAGAGTCGCGGTTATGGTATTCCTCAACGGTGGCCTGAAGAAGTTTGTAGAAATGTTCAGCACGAGTCTTATTCGTCTTCTTGTACTCCTTGATAGCCTTGCGAAGGAGTTTCACAAGAAGCTCAAATTTTGTGCAGGGCATTTTTACATCATCAAGTTCCTTCAGAAAATCATCGCCGTAAATGTCAATCTCCCCCTTCATATCGAAAATGGTTTCTACACTACTGCATGAGATAGCTTCCTTAACCATTTGCTCGACATGGCGATTCCTACTTTCCACGTCGTGGTGGCTATCTGTAATTTTGACGAGATACGAATAAACGCCCATCAATAGTTGTGCCCATGCGACTTCATCATCACTGAGCACACCCGCCGGATTACATATATTGTAAGCCGCTTTAAGTCTTTTCACATGAGACTTAAAAGCAGTTGTGGGTTTGACATTGCCCTCATACTCTACGCCCATTGCTTCTTCCATCATAAGGAACTCAACAGCACCTTGCAGGCATTGAAGTCGTGCTAAAGGGTTATCGCCAAAGAAGTCGGAGAAATCGAAACCGTGAGTAATCTGTTTAAGTATTTTTAGTTCATTCCGGAAGGCTTCGAGCGCAAGGTTTACATCGCCGATGTCTCCGGGTTCGTCTCCGCCATACTTCTTCATGGCTTGTTGGAGATTGGAGTGGATGCCGAGATAGTCGATAATAATGCCGTTTTTCTTGACATCACCGCTGATGCGGATGCCGTCTTCGTCCAAAACGACATTGGAGAATTTACGGTTTACACGGCTGATGGTTTGAATGAGTGTATGTTTTTGCAACGGCTTGTCGTTGAAAAGCATATTAAGACTTGGAACGTCGAAGCCGGTAATCCACATATCCACAACTATGACGATACGGAAGTTGCTTCTTTCGTCCTTAAACAGGCGGTCAAGTCCCTTACGGTGTTGTTTGTCGCCCAAAAGGTCATACATGGCCTTGGGGTCGTTTTTATCACGAGTCGCGACAACATTAACAAATGGCACAGCCTCCATTGAGCGAAGCTCGTCCTCGGTGAACTTAGACTCATCGAGGGCTTTAACAGTCTTACCCCATTCGGGGCGAAGTGTAATAATTGTGTTATAGAGGTTATATGCGATGGTACGGTCGCTGCAAACAATCATTGCTTTTTGAAGTAGCTCTGGCTGATCTTCGATACGTTGGTCGTAATAAGCAATGATGTCGCGAGCCATACGCTCTAGTCGTTCGGGGTTGCCGAGAATGACGTTAAGGCTCGACATGGCGCGTTTACTCGTGTCAATATCATCAGTCTTCGCACCTTCTTCCTCGCAGGTTTTATAATATTGCTCGATAAGGTTACTTTGTTCCTTGTCGAGATTCACATGAACAAGGCGAGGCTCGTAACTAATATCGACAGTAATGTTGTCTTCACGTGCCTGTCGCATAGAGTAACTATCTACGATGCCCCCGAAAACGTGTATGGTTTCGTCGACGGGGGTTCCCGTAAAACCCACATAAGTCGCGTTAGGAAGTGCATCTCGCAGATATTTGGCAAAACCGTATGTTATGAAGGCACCGAGCTTGCTGTCATCGGTTTGCCCTGCGATGCTCTTATCTTCTTCCTCTTTCTTGCGGTCAACAATACGGAGTTTTGAGCCGGTATTGTTCTGAGTGCGATGCGCTTCATCTGAAATACAGATGATGTTGCTTCGCTCACTCAAAAGTCCGGTTTCAGACGAGAACTTTTGTATAGTGGTGATATATACACCGCCTTGTTCTCGCAGAGACAACTCTTTGCCTAAATCCTCTCTGCTATCGAAAGTCCGAACTTGCCCATTACTGAGAAAGTTTATAGAGTTGGCAAATAGTTTGCCTGTCTGACTTTCGAGGTCTTCACGGTCAACGATAATAAGAACGGTTGGACTACCAACTTTATCCTTACATCTCAAGGCAAGTTGGCGAGCAAGGAAAAGCATAGTGTAGGTCTTGCCGCAGCCTGTCGCACCGAAATAAGTACCTCCTTTGCCGTCACCGCCACTGGAACGGAGATGAAGCATGATGTTGTCGCGCAGTCGCCGGGTGGCGAAGAACTGCGGGTATCGACAAACGACTTCTATCTCTTTTCCTTCGTCTGCTTTTTGTAGAGCATATTCTTTATCAGGGAAATAAACGAAGTCGCGGATAATACTTAAAAGGCGCTTTGGAGTCAATGCACCTTTTATCATCGAAAGGAGTTCATCAACGCCGTTCGATGGCTTATCTTCATTATTGACCTTTTTCCAAGAATAGAAGAACTCGTAATCGGCAAACACATTGCCGAGTCGAGAATTGGAACCGTCTGAAATAATTGCGAGAGCGCAATATTTCAGCAAGTTCATAATATCGCGACGATAGCGCACGGTAATCTGCGAATGTGCGTCGCGTATGGTAGCGTTTTCGACAGTTGGATTTTTCAGTTCAAGAATAGAGACGGGGATGCCATTGACAAAGAGCATTACATCAGGGATACGCACTTCGTTTCCTTGATGCATCTCAAATTGATTTACGACGCGAAATATGTTGTTATCCCAATGGTCAAAGTCAATGTAATCAAAGTGAAAGGCACTTGCTCTGCCATCAGGGTAAGAGAAATCAAAGCCTTCTCGATAGAGTTCAATTGTATTAAAGGTTGCCTCATAATCGGTTGAACCGCCACTGTTGCGAAGCCTTGCGATAATGGCGTTTATTTCATCATCGGTAAGATCTTTATCTTTATAGTGAAACTTTATGAAACTGCGCAAATCATCTTCGATAAGGGCTTCATCGACACGGCGGTTATGGACTTGCTCTCCATAAGTGTATTGCCAACCCTCGGCTTGGAGCAGTTCAATGACCGCTTTTTCATATTCGCTTTCGTAGTATTTTCCCTTTTTGCTCATACTGCGGAATGTATTATGTACTGCATTAGAGCAGGACAATTTGATTTTAGTTGTTGATTAGCTTCTTCGGCGATATCTTTGGCGCGACGAGCACAATGGTAGATGTCAACGATAGCCTGTTGAATTTCAATGGATGGTTTTGGAACCTTTACTCTCAGCATCTCATTCCACGAAAAAGATTCACGAGCACTTCCCCAAGAATTAAATCTAGCATAGCGGTCAAATTCAGGACGAGAAAACCAAAGGAAAAGATATGTTGGGTCAAATATTTCGTAATTTTTTAAACGGAAAACCGTATAACTGGAAGAAACTATGTAGTTATCCTCAGATTGATTGAGTGCTAATGTAATCTTTTCACCATTACGAGATGTAATGTTCACATAACAGAAATCTAAAGGCTTGACGACCTTGTAAGGAGTAAGAGATACCCCTTCCATATTTGCCTTGCTTGTGATAAACATCTTTTCAATACTTACGCCTTTAAGATTATCAAGTGTATAAATATTGTCTGAATTACGAACATTAACCTCTTCAAGATATTCTTCTATGGTAACCATTGGAGCGGAGTGTTTCAGTTCATCCATTTTAGCTTGGCATAGGTCAAGTAGAGGTTTCGCGATTGCTTCATTTTCCTCTTTGAGGCGGCGAAGACCTTGCCAAATATCCACTACCTCTTGCTGACGCTCCACATCCGGCTCCCCATTCTTATAGGGAATTGGTATTTCTACAAGTTTCATTGAATCCCAAGAGAAGGCTTCCCTGGCACTTCCCCAAGAATTATAACGAGCATATCGGTCAAATTCAGGCATATTAAACCATAGAAACAAATATTCTGGAAGCAGTTTCTTGTTCGGAATGCAATAAAAAACAATATATGAGGAAGATACTATGTATGTATTCTTGGATTCATTAAGGGCGAGTGTAATTTTGTCACTATTTCGAGAAGTAATAGTAACATAGCAGAAAGAGAGTGGAGGTACAAGTTTATATGGAGTTAACGAAACCCCATCCATATTTGCTTTGGTCGGTATAAATGTTTTGTTAATACTTAAACCTCTAAGATTTTCTAAAGTAAAAGTATTATCACGATTTCTTTCATCTAGCTGATGAATAAAATCGCCAAGTTTCACCCAGCGGATTTCCTTACTCTGCGTCATATCCTATGGTATTGAATGCGTTAATGAGTAAAGAATGGTTTTCGCCCTGTCGCTCGAGAAGGTCTTTTATCTTAGCTCCTGCATCAGCAAGCACAGAATCATAATCAAGTTCGTTGTCGCGATCAACAAACTCAATATATCGGCTCGGTATAAGGCTCCATCCATTCGCCTCAAGTGTGTCTAACCCAACGGCACGATATAACTCTGGCTTTGCATAATTGTACGCCTCAGCATCGGTCTGCCAATCAGAGTAAATCTTGTGTGCCGCAGCAATTTGTTCGTCGGAGAGTTTTACATATTTCTTTTCGTATACGTTTTCGCTCCAAGAGCGCAGGTCAACGAAAAGAATTTCATTCTTGCGGTTGCGAAGTTTACGGCCATTTTCAATTCCACCACGCTTGTTTTCGTTCAGAATCCAAAGGGTAACGGAAATGTCTGTGGCATAAAACATTTCGCGTGGCAACACGATAATAGCCTCAATCTTATCTTCTTTGATAAGATTTTCACGAATCTTAACCGTGTCTTCATCGTCAAGAGCACCATTAGCAAGTAAGAAACCGGCGCGGCCTTTACCCTCTTTGAGTTTGGAGAGCATATGGAGAATCCAAGCATAATTAGCATTACTCTCCGGCGGACGACCGTAACCCTTCCAACGAACATCGTTTTCTAAGGATGATTCATACCACCTTTTAAGGTTGAAGGGAGGATTTGCCATTATATAGTCAAAAGTACGTCCACGGTGCATATCGTGTGTAAACGTTGAAGCGTGGCGATCACCCAAGTTATACTCAATGCCGCGTACAGCAAGATTCATTTTGGCAAGACGGTAGGTCGTAGGATCGGATTCCTGACCGTAAACACTTACATTAAGTGAGTTCCCACCATGCTGCTCAACGAATTTTGCGCACTGCACAAACATACCTCCAGAACCACAACAAGGATCATATAGAGTGCCATCGAACGGTTCAATAAGTGTGGCAATGAGTTCTACGATAGAGTGGGGAGTATAGAACTCGCCATCCTCCTTGCTATCTTTCGCCTGAATTGCATACGCCTGTAAGAAGTATTCATAGACTCGACCAATTAAATCTTTTTCTCTGAATTTTTTGTGAGTAATCTTGTCTATTTCGTCCATTACCTCTTTGATAACATTACCCTCAGTACCGGAGTTGACAAATAAGGCTGCAGGCAACGCATTTTTTAACTTAGGTTCGGACTCCATGAGTTTTGAAGCAGCATCATCAAGAGCTACAGCAAGTTTGTTTGGCGCAGTAAGTTTTAGAGACTCCCAATCCGTTTCTGGCGTTAGCATAAAAACTCCCTTTTCTCCAAAAGCGGTGCGCTTTTGGGAGATAAGCATTTCGGCATATTCAGGGTCATCGGCATTTTCCTCTCGAATTTCCTTACAGCGGTCATGGTATCGCTCGGATATGAATTTGAGAAAAACGAGCGTAAGAACCATATCGCGCTTATCACTAAGAGCGGCGCGACCGCGAAGGGAATCGCGGCAACTGAACAATATATCTTCGAGGACTTCCTCTTTCTGCTTTTTAGGAGTCGTTTTCTTAGCCATAATCAATCAATATTATTGCCATTTAACAGTTGCCGAGGATCAACATTAAGAATAGATGCAATTCTCACTAACATTTCCAATGAAGGCTGCGCAGTATTTGAGCACCATCTTGAGACGGTGGCTTCATTTTTGCCTAATTGCTCAGCGAGCCATTTGCCTTTTCTATTTTTCTCGGCTAAAACTACTTTTAGTCGATTGATTCGCTCAATATCTATATCTATTGTTTCTGTTGACATGGGACAATTTCTTGATGTTATTTGCAAAGTTACAAAGAATTCTTTAATTGACAAAAGATTATGTTGTGAAACATATTACATTTCAGATGTATAGGGGTGCTAATTCCGGTCTTTTTCTCGCCAATAGGCATCAAAGTCATTGGCGAGCGAGACAATTTGGCGGTTCACTTTTACGAGCGAGATGATGGCTTGTTCCAGTTTATAGAGGGCCTGCATTGCTTTCTTTTCAGTGAAGTGTTGGCGGAGTTGCTTAACCACAAAGTTATATTCTACACCTATAGTTCGGTAATGGGCGTTGAGAGAGGAAAGCTTATCAATGAAGATACGAGCATTATCGTCAATATGGTGAATCTTGAAAGTCTTGCCAAAAAGCTGCATCTTTATAAAAGATGATAGTGATGCTACTCCTGATTGTTCGTGCATTGCCATGAGGGCAGCCTCTTCGGTGGCATTGAAGTTTACTGAGCAACGGAAAGTATTTGCATCTGTTTTGGGCGGTCGCCCTGATTTCTTGATTTCTTGTTTCATTGGGTATATTTTTGTGTTATGGCTGGAAACTGCCAACCGCAGGTTTCTTTATGGAGATTACGACTTTGGAGTAATCGCAACCATCACATGCAAGGGTTTTACGCAGCAAATCTAATTTTGTGCTGCGTAAAACATACCTTGCCATGTTCATGTGAATATCCAAACTGATAATCAGAAGATTGAATTAGAGAACAACGCAAAAATCAGCACACTGTCATATTATGTATGACGCAATGAAAGGAAGCCGGGTGCCGGTTCTTGCCGAGCATCCTTGATATAAATGCGCGTTCCTCCTGCGACTTTATGCGTGGCAGGCGTACATTTTATAACATATATTGCAGGAACAATAGCCATCGAAATAAAAAAGTTGGGAAAAGTTGAGAAATATATTGGAAAAGTCGGGAACTACCTGGCAATCAGAAATCTTTTTGAGCATAGATGTCGTTCTACTTGCACAGAGGCACAAATGCTGACGACGGCAGAGTGATGATGAGACATCCGCATACAGACAAATATCCATCCCTGTCTGCATGTCACAGAGTGCCAACGTAATAGCGTTGCAACATCGCAACGTCATAACGTTCCAATGTTACAACATAATAATGTCCAAACGTTCCAACGTCCTAATGTACCAACGTTATGACGTTACAACATATCAACGTTGCAACAACCGGTTATGACTGTCGACCAATGTCGCTAGACACAAGTAGGTGTGTGAATAGCTGTCCGGCGACAGACGGATGTGACAGGTTTTGAATCCGGAACGATGCCTGAGCGCAATTTATATGCCGGTTCAAATGATTCAGGCAGAATAGACCCGGACACGGCTATAAAGCCGGGCAAACAATATGTTTAATATTATCTTCAAAAATGTCATGGACTACATTCTTATTGAACGCGCCATATTCAATGCCATTGTAGCACGGATAACGGAGTATTCGGCAAAGATTGAATTGGCAATGGGCAACCTCGGCTGCCATCCACTCGGCAACTGGGTTGACAATGAAAGGGCGCAGAGACTTCTCCAACGCGGAAAACGGTCGTTGCAGTCGCTGCGCTCCTCCGGCAAAATCGGCTACACCATCATTGACGGCAAGGTGATGTATCCGCTTAAAGAAATTGACCGTTTCATCTCCAAGTCATACAGAAAGGATGGCGGATAACATTCAGACTATATCCGGTGATGAAATCGCCCGTATATTCCACGCACTTGACAGACTCGATGACGGAATACGCGACATTGACGAGCTATGCGGAGATTACAATCACGGACGATACATCACGGACAGGCAGCTTGGGGATATTCTCAACGTGAGCAGGCGGACGCTTGCCAACTATCGGGCCAAAGGCGAGTTCGGATATTACGATCTCCCCGGCAAGATACTATACGACGAGAAAGAAATCGAGCAATTTCTGCAACGCTACTATCTCCCGCCATTCAGAACTGACGATTAGACACAATCCACCCCGACTGTGGAAAAGCGGCCGGGGTGGATTGTGATATTATATGATATATGATTATTTTTGAGAACCGAATTTGGCAGCTAAACCACCTATCTGTTCCGCAATGGATTTGTCTATTACTTTTGCATAGATTTTGGTAGTCCGGATGTCGGAGTGTCCCAGCATTCTTGCGATAATCTCCATCGATACGCCATTGGCAAGTGCAAGACAAGCAAATGAATGGCGGGCGATATGCATTGTGAGAGGCTTGGCGATGCCACATATACCGGCAATTTCGCCAAGATACGAATTCATCCTTTGATTGGAAATAACCGGAAGGAGAACTCCACGGGATTCACAAAGATGGTGTCCTTTATATCTATCAGCGATTTCACGTGCCGACTCCAGATATGGTATGCTGCACACGTTCTTCGTCTTCTGACGAGCTTTGTGAATCCAGTAGTTGCCATCATCGTCAACGGAAACATGTTCCGGTTTCAAACCTTCGACATCTGAGAATGACAGCCCGGTCAGCGCACAGAACACGAATATGTCGCGGACTATATTCAGACGTTCAAGGGTGAATGTCTTGTTCATTATTGTTGAAAGCTCCTTTTCGGTAAGGAATTGACGATTGGTCGCCTTAGCCTGAAACCGCATTCCTTGGAACGGATTTATTTCCATCCATTTGTTGTCGAGTGCAAGGGTGACGATTCGCTTAAGAATCTTGCAGTACTTGTTGGCTGTGTTCTGCTCCTGCTTTTTGTCAACGCGGAGGAAGAGATGGAAGTCGCGTACAAACGCATTGTCGATGGAAGAGAATGGTATATCATTCACGTTATATTTCTTGCGGATGAACTCGCCGAGATAACGCTCGGCTCTCTCGTTGCGTAACACGGTATTTAGCACCACGTCGCCAATCTCAAGACGCTGGCGATACTTCTTGTTGTCTTCCTTGAACACTTCGCAGAGCATTTTAGGCTTCTCAACCTTGCCGTTCCACTCATCAAGAATGGTTTTAGGGTTGATCACTTTCTTCTCATCGATAAAGCGCTGATGAATTTTGAGAAGCTTAGACAATGTATCGTCCAGATAGTCGTTAAGTTCGAGCGACAGACGGTCGCGACCAGTGGAACGCTGCTTCTTCTCATTCCACACCTTTGGGTTCACACCTCGTTTGAGGGACGCTTCAAGGAAACGGCCATCGACAGTGACGCGCATATACACCGGCGCATCACCGTTTTTCAACAGCTTCTTCCTCTTAATGTAAAAGAGGATGCTGAAAGTCGATTTTCTTTGTTGCATGTCAAATAAACATTTTTGATTAAACAATAGTTCTTTGACAAGAAGAGAAAACCGCAGGCAATCAAAGGTCAATCAGCGGTTTAGATACTAATTGTTGGACTATTCGGCCCAAAAATCAAGTCCAACGGATGCTCCAACGCGAAGTGCCTCGTTCTGCCGGATTTTGCGCAGGAGTACAAACGCAAAGAATCCTGAAAATCATTGATTTTCAGGATTCTTCCGCAAATTGCTTTCGCTTGTTGTGGTCCCACTTGGGCTTGAACCAAGGACTCCCTGATTATGAGTCAGGTGCTCTAACCAACTGAGCTATAGGACCGTGCCTTTTGTTTGTGGCTGATGTCAACTGCGGGGCTGACGGGGCCTCAGGCGTTTTGCGTTGCAAAGGTAGGTATTTTTTTGTTTCCGTCAAATATGTCAGGCGCTTTTTTGCCGATTTTTTTTATCCGGAATATTACGGAATATTACAATGCTGTGATTTTGACCGGGTTCTCAGATGGATTTCTTTATATCCTCCTCTCTGGCGGGGAGGATGAGGTTGCTGCCGGGGTATCTCTATGCTTTTACGGGATTGGTTGTGCTGTCTTCCTTGATGATGAGGAGGGTGTCACCTGGCTGGAGATGGCGTGTGCCGTTGGGGACTATGTAGCGGTTGCCGCGGCGGATCATCATGACGAGGCTGCCTGGGGGGAGTTGCATGTCGCGCAGGGTGGTGGCTTTGGCGAGATGGTCGGGGGTGAGGGTGAGGGTCTGGAGGGAGGTTGGGAGTTCGTCAGCGAGTTCTACGCCGAAGTCTTCATTGTCAGGGTTGTCGGTGGAGATCAGGTCGAGACGGCGGGCGGCTGTGATTACTGTGGTGCCCTGGATGAGCAGGGAGAGGATGGTGATGAAGAATACGATATTGAAGATCTGTCCGGCTCCTTCTATTCCGGAGACTACGGGGTAGGTGGCGAAGATGATGGGGACGGCTCCGCGAAGGCCTACCCAGGAGATGAAGGCTTTGGAGCGAAGGCTGATTTTGTGCAGTGGGGCGAGGGAGAGGAATATGCTCAGGGGGCGTCCGATGAGGATCATGAAGATTCCGATGAGGAGGGAGACGGCGGCTACGTCGATCATCTCATGGGGGTTGACGAGGAGGCCGAGCATGAGGAAGACCACGATTTGTGCGAGCCATGTCATGCCGTCGAGAAATTTGGTGATGCCGCGGTGGTTGGGGAGGGTGGCGTTGCCAAGGACTATGCCGCAGATGTAGACGGCGAGATAGCCGTTGCCGGCGAGGGCTGTGGTGATGGCGAAGGTGAAGAACACGGCTCCGATCATGAGGATGGAGATCATTGATGTGGCCTGCCCTGCGTCTTCTTTTGACTGGGCGTTGGCGTCGATGCGCCGGTAGACGCCTATGAGCCACAGGGTGAGTTTGCCCATGAGGAATCCGCCGGCGGCGCCGACTCCGAACTGCAGGATCAGCTCAAGGATTATGGTTCCGGCTGAGAGTTCGCCGCCGAGGGTGATGGTTTCGATTAGGATGATGGTGAGCATGTAGGCCATCGGGTCGTTTGATCCGCTTTCGAGTTCGAGCATGGGGCGCAGATGGTTGCGCAGGCCCACTTTCTGGCTGCCGAGTATGCCGAAGACCGAGGCGGAGTCTGTGGATGACATTGTGGCTGCCAGGAGCAGGGATGGGATGAAGGCAAAATGTATGTTAGTCCAGTCCATGCCGGAGAGCCACCAGATGAACAGTCCGGTGAGAAGTGCGGTGAGGAGTACTCCGATGGTCGAGAGTATGAGTCCGGGGACTATGACGGGGCGTATCGCCGAGAGCCTTGTGCCCATGCCGCCTGAGAAGAGGATGATGCAGAGGGCTATCATGCCTATGAACTGGGCGGAGTGCATGTTGCTGAACTGGATGCCGACTCCGTCGGTGCCGAAGGCCATGCCGACAAGAAGGAAGATGAGCAGGAGCGGCAGCCCGAAGCGGTAGCTCGATTTGCCGATGAGGACTCCGGCTATCAGGAGGATGGAGCCGATGAGGATTATGTTTTCAGAGGTGATGAGTTCCATAGGCACAAAGTTAGTCGATTTGGCAGAGGTGTGCAAGAGCGGAGTCATGAAGGGTGTCAGGTGTGAACAAGTTCGGTTAGATGTTTGTTTAAACGACATATATCCGGATCTATCCGGGATTATGCCGCCATATCAACGTCTATACTCCCTACTATTGATAAATTTGGTTACCTGACATGAAAGATGTGAAAGATACACTTTTGGACCGTCGCTCCGTGCGCCGTTATGAGCGTGAGCCGATTACCGACGATCAGATGGCTTTGATCTATGAAGCTGTCCGCAATACTCCGACGAGCTACAACGGTCAGCAGTTTTCTGTGATTGACATTACAGACCAGGATGTTAAGGAGCAGCTCTACGGCCTGACGGGTCAGAAGCAGATCAAGACTTGCAGCCATTTTCTGCTTTTCCTTATTGACTATCATAAGATTGCTCTGCTCAGCGAGGAGAAGGGGATTGATATCCCCGGTTTTACCAATACGGCCGACGGGCTGATTGTCGGGGTTGTTGATGCGACTCTGGCTATGATGAGCGCGCTGACTATGGCGGAGTCTCTTGGGCTGGGTACATGTCCGATCGGCTATGCCCGCACGGCGGCTCCTGAGGCAGTGGCATCGCTGATGAAGCTTCCCGACAAGACTTTTGTGGTCTGCGGTCTGGCTCTCGGAGTGCCACGCGAGCATCCGGATCTGAAGCCTAAGCAGCCTGTAAGCCTTGTGGTCCACAAGAATCACTACCGTCAGGACAGTGAGGCGATGCTTGACGAGCTGGAGGCTTATGATGAGACTGTCAGCGAGTATAACCGCACCCGCGAGGGAACTAAAAGTGACAACGACTGGGCCGGACATATCGTGGGCTATTACCGTGAGGCGATGAACTACCGTATGCTGCGCGCTCTGCAGCGGCGAGGGTTTGACATCACCCGCTGAGAATGTCCCGCATAGAATAAACTGACGAGGGTGTATCAGATTTCAGAAATCTGATACACCCTCGTCAGTTATTCGATGTCTTTGTCGAACCGACTCTAATGGTCTGATTGATTGGCCGGAGTACTACTTGCCGAGGCGGGTGATTCTGGCGCGGGTGTTTTTGATTTTGTGGCTGTTGAGGATGTCGACGAGCCTTGCGGCTTCTTTGAGAGGTACGGCCACAAGCGCAGAGTGGTCGCGCAGGGCTATGCGGCCTATCGCTCCGGCGTCAAGGTTGCCTTTGGCTACGAGGAAGCCTACGATGTCGCCTCGTGAGATTTTTTCTTTTTTGCCTACGTTGAAATATAGAGTGGCGGTATCGGAGACGATCGGATCGGAGCTTTTGCCTTGCGGCACCAGTTCGCGGTCCCATTCGAGATATTCGGGCAGGTTTTCGCCTTCGGAGGTGATGACATAGACCTCTCCGGAGGCCTGCTGACGGGCTGTGCGGCCGTTGCGGTGGGTCCAGGCTTCAGGCGATGGGGGGAGATGATAGTGGATTACGGCCGAAAGTTCGGGGATGTCAAGACCGCGGGCTCCGAGGTCGGTTGAGACGAGTATGGGGGTCGATCCGTTGTTGAGCATCTCGATGGCGTTTTCGCGGTCGTTCTGTTCGAGGCCGCCATGATAGATTCCCGCCGGCAGTCCGGCTTTGCGCAGGGCCGAGTAGATGCGCTCTACGCTTTCGCGGTGGTTTGCAAAGACGATCACACGTCCGTTGTCGAGCGAGCGCAGGAGGTCGATGAGGGTATCGAGTTTGTCGCGTGTCGGCGACGGGACGTTGACAATCTGCATTCTGCGGCGCGGAGAGGAATCAGAGCTGAAGTCAATCAGTTCGGATGTCTGTGTCACCGGGAGGAATGGGGGGATTTCGTCAAGGCGTGTGGCTGAAGTGAGGATTATGAGGCTGAGAGATGTAAGTTTTTTGCACACGCGCTTCATTTCGTCGGCAAATCCGAGTTCGAGGGCTTTGTCGTATTCATCAAGCACAAGCGCGCGCACTCCTGACAGGTCGACAAGACCGCGGGTGATGTGGTCGAGCAGACGGCCGGGAGTGGCGATGATGATGTCAGGGGTTACAGACAGTGAGTTTTTTTCTTCCTGCATTGAGTGTCCGCCGTAGAAAGCCACGGTCTTGAGTCCGGTGGCTATGGGGCGGATCACGTTGAAGATCTGGAGCACAAGTTCGCGCGAGGGGGCCATGACCACGGCACGGACCCGTCCGTCGGCCGGGCCGAGGCTTTTGAGCAGAGCTATGGCGAATGCCACGGTCTTGCCGGACCCTGTCGGAGCCAGGAGTGTTATGGTGTTGCCTCCGGTCTTTACAGATGCCATGCGTTTCTGCATGGCGTTGAGTTCGGTGATGGCGAGGCGGGAGGCTATGTTTGATATGATGTCTTTTTCTTTCATTGGTCTGTTTTCGTGGGGTGTGGGAATGGGATCAGTTGAAGATGTCGTCGTCGGCCACAGAGATCTCAGGGACATCGACGTCATGGGCATAGTCAAGATCAGAATAGTCAATTTCATCTCCGTCAAGCAGATCATCGGGAATGTTGACTTCTATGAAATGCACTTTACTGCCTGAGCGGGCATTGGAGGCCAGTCCGGAATAGATTTTCATTATGTTTTTGCCGTAGCGCGGGTTCATGGCCCAGCGGCCGGCGAGTTTTTCCCAAGTCGGAGCGCATCCGCGGCTCACATAGTCGAAGCGGGGGTCTATCTTGCTTTCTCCTTTTGGCAGTTTGCCGGAGCAGGCATAGGCGTAGAGGTGCTGTATCATGGCTGTGACCCCTTCTTCCACGGAGCTGAACGAGCATCCGCGGTCGCCACGTTTTTTCACGCCAAGTCCGCAATAGTTATGCGCTTCGGGGCGCACGGCGGTGCCGTTGTCGAAACGGAACCATCCGGTCTCGATTATGGCCTGACACAGGGCTATGTCTCCGCGTATGCCGTAGCGGCGCCCGATGTTGTAGAAGGCCTCGGCAACTTCGCGTCGGAAGTCGGGATTGTGGCGCTTGACATAGGCATACATATGATCGACATCGACTTCAGGATTTCCGAAAATCGGCGTTTTCCCAAACGAGAGAAGCGGAAGCAGGCAGAGCATTGCACCGAAGATGTATCTGAACATAGAGTTGTGATGCTGATGAAAGAAGAATAATAAATAGTTGAACTCTTCTTAATAACGCGCAAGTTAGCGAAAATCCTTCAGAAAATGAAAAAAATCCTATATCTTTGTGCTTATGAAGTACTTCTTTTCAGCCGGAGAAGCATCCGGTGACGTCCATGCGGCGCAGGTAATCAAAGAGTTGCTGAAGCTTGATGCTTCGGCGGAAATCACATTTCTCGGCGGCGACCGCATGGCCGAGGCGGCGGGGCATGAGCCTCTGATACATTTCAGCCGCATGGCTTTCATGGGGTTTATTGATGTGGCAACCCATCTGCCGGAGGTCCTCGGCAATCTGCGCACGGCTAAAGAGGCCATCCGGACCATGCGGCCTGATGCCGTAGTGCTTGTCGACTATCCGGGCTTCAATCTGAAGCTGGCCAAATTTGCCAAAGGGCTTGGCATAAAGGTGTTTTACTATATCGCACCAAAGCTCTGGGCCTGGAAGGAATACCGCATCAAGCAGTTGCGCCGCTATGTAGACTGCATTTTCTCGATACTCCCGTTTGAGCCCGCATGGTTCGGGGAGCGGGGAGTCAAGGTGGACTATGTAGGCAATCCATCGGTCGAAGAGGTTGAAGAGGTGCTGAAATCGCTGCCTTCGCGGGCGGAATTCCTGCAACGCCACGGGCTGTCGGAGCGCCCGATTCTCGCCCTTGTGCCCGGTAGCCGTGTCGGAGAGATCAAGGCCAATCTTCCGGTGATGGATGCCGTGGCCAGACGCCATCCTGAGATGCAGACCGTAGTGGCCGCCGCGCCGTCAATAGACAAGTCACTGTATGGAGCCTACACCTCTTTCCCTCTTGTGGATGCAGCCACTCTTGAGCTGATGGCCGGTGCTCATGCGGCTATGGTGACTTCGGGGACAGCCTCGCTGGAATGTGCCCTGGCCGGCTGTCCGCAGGTGGTCTGCTATCGTGCCGTGGGGTGGAAATGGGCCCATGACATATTCCTTCACATACTGAAGATTCCCTATGTGGCTCTGCCTAACCTCATAGGGGGGAAGATAGACCGTCAGACCCGGCGCGATGTCAACCGCGAAGCCGTGCGCACGGGAGTCAGGGGATGTGTGGTGCCGGAGATGCTGGTCCACAACTGTACGGCTGACAATGTAGACCGGGAACTTTCGCAGATACTCGAAGCAGGGCCGGCCCGCGAGGCCCAGCTGGAGGGTTATGCAAAGATCAGATCCATACTTCATACCGACAGCAGCGCCGCCTCAAACGTAGCCTCGATACTTTTCAGGAAACTCTCCTGACGCTGCAAAGTTAACCACCGGAGAACGTGGTTTTAGTGCGATAATGCGGGGAGAGGGGCAAAAAAAATCGGGGCGCCGCTTTACAACTGGGAGTAGGGGATGGAGAATGTGTCGCCCTGGCTGATGTCGCCGGACGAGAGTCCTTTTTTGAGCCATCGGCTGCGCTGGGCCGAGGTGCCGTGGGTGAATGAGTCGGGCACCGAGTAGCCGCGGGCGCGTTTCTGCAGATAGTCGTCGCCTATTTTCATTGAGGCGTCAAGGGCTTCTTCAATATCTCCGTCTTCAATCGAGTTGAACATCTCATTGTCGTGATAGGCCCAGACTCCGGCGAGGAAATCAGCCTGGAGCTCTATGCGCACGCTGATGTTGTTGGCTTCGGTCTCGCTGACGCGGTTCATCTGCGAATGGGCTTCGTCGAGTATGCCAAGCAGGTGCTGTACATGGTGTCCGACTTCATGGGCAATCACGTAGGCGTATGCGAAATCGCCGTCGGCTCCGAGGGTCTTGCGCATGTCGCGGAAAAACGACAGGTCGATGTAGAGTTTTTCATCTGCCGAGCAGTAGAATGGTCCGACGGAGGCTGAGGCATCTCCGCAGGCGCTTCTGACGGCATCGGTGTAGAGCACCAGGGTCGGCGCTTCGTATTCCTTGCCCATCCGGGCGAAAATCTTTGTCCACACGTCTTCCGTTCCGGCCAGAATCTGGCGGGAGAAGCGGGCAAGTTCTTCCTCTTCTTCAGTCGGGGTGTAGTTTTGCGAGACCTGACTGCTGCCGGAGGTGAATGAACCGGCGTTAGAGATCAGGACATCGAGAGGATTTCCGCCGGAGATCCATGCAATGATAGCCGCTATTATTACCGCGCCGATTCCGGCTCCGATTTTTTTGCCGCCGCCACCGCCACCTCGGCGGTCGCTGACGTTTGAGCTTTCGCGTCGTCCGTTGAGATTCATGAATACAATCGAGGGTTGTTATACAGCCGGTTAAATGTGTGTGTGATTACAATGCGCAGGGACATGCTGTCAAGCCTCATGCCCCTGCGGTTTATTTTTTAGCTATAAATGCTGATCAGTTGTCTGAGCGGAGTCCTTTCCAGACAAAGGCGCTGAGCATCGCTCCGATGAAAGGAGCCACGATGAAGAGCCAGAGCTGGCTGAGGGGCACACAGTTGCCTTCGATGGCTGCGAAGATGGCCGGGCCGATCGAACGGGCGGGGTTAACTGAAGTACCGGTGATGGGGATGCAGGCTATGTGGACCAGGACAAGGGTCAGACCGATGGCGAGGCCTGCAAAGTTGCCGGCACCTTTCTTTTCGTCAGTGGAACCGAGCACCACAAGCACGAAGATGAATGTGAAGATAAGTTCTGCAATGAAGGCAGGCACGATGTTGCCGGGGAGGAAGCTGTTTGAGCCGGTGGTCGTAGTGCTGTTGAACACGGCTTCGATACCGGCTTCATTGCCGGTGTGGACGAGGATGTAGAGGACAGCAGAAGCGATGATAGCGCCGATGCACTGGAAGAGCATGTAGCCTCCGGCTTCCTTGCCGCTCATGCGTCCGCTTGACCAGACGCCGAGGGTGATGGCCGGGTTGATGTGGCAGCCTGAAATGTTGCCGATGGTGTAGGCCATAGCCACTACAGAAAGGCCGAACGCCATAGCCACGCCAAGGGTTGTCACGCCATAGCCGGTTGTGCCGAGGCCGATGCCTGCGAAGATTGCGCTGCCGCAACCCATGAGTACCAGAACAAAGGTTCCGATCATCTCTGCGAGATACTTTTTCATAAAATAAACAGTTGGTTAGTGAGTAGTATATGAGAAATTAGTTTATGCCGGTAGGGAGTCCTGATCGCAAATTAATGAAAAATATTTGTAAATCACAAATTTGTCGGGAGTTATGGCTGAGTTTAACATTTATTGTCAGACTTTCTCCGATTTTTCGGCGCGATGCAGAAAGAGATCCTGCGGCTTGGATTTATAGATGAATTTCATTATTTTTGCAAGACGGACGTCCGCTGTGGTGTTCCTGCGGGAACATGGAGGCTGACCGGTCCTTGTATAAATCATTAAAAAAACAAAACCAATCATGAAAATGTTCGATAAAATCATTCTCGGAGCCCTGGCTCTGATGGCAGTTGAGCCGGCTCTGGCGTGCACAAGCCTTATCGCAGGCAAGAACGCCACTCCTGACGGCTCGGTGCTTGTCACCTATGCCGCCGACAGTCATACGCTTTACGGCGAACTCTACAACCGCCCCGGCGGCAAACATGCGCCTGGCACTATGAGGAAGATCGTCGAATGGGACACCGGCCGCTACCTCGGCGAGATTCCCGAAGTAGCCGAGACCTACACCACTATCGGCAATATGAATGAACACGGTCTCACAATCTCGGAAAGCACCTGGGGAGGCCGTCATGAGCTGGAAGACACTACCGGCATAATGGACTACGGTTCGCTGATCTATGTGACTCTCGAACGTGCCAAGACTCCCCGCGAGGCTATCAAGATCATGACCAACCTGGTGAATACCTACGGCTATCATTCAAGCGGCGAATCATTCTCCATCGCCGATTCTGAAGAGGCCTGGATCATGGAGCTGATCGGCAAGGGCGGCAAGGAGAAGGGAGCCGTATGGGTGGCCCGCCGTATTCCCGACGACTGCATATCAGGTCACGCCAACCATCCGCGTATCCACAAATTTCCTCTGAAAGACAAGGAAAATACCCTTTACTCGCCTGACGTAATCAAATTCGCCCGCAAAATGGGCTACTACAACGGTAAGGACGAGGACTTCAGCTTCTCGCTTGCCTATGGCGAACTCGACGGCACCGCAACCCGCGGCTGCGATGGCCGTGTGTGGAGCTATTTCAACCGCTTCGCCGACGGGATGGACAGCTATCTCCCCTGGATCATGAAGGCCGAGGGCGAACCTATGCCGCTTTGGGTGAAACCTGACCGCAAGGTGAGTCTCAATGACATGAAGTGGATGATGCGCGACCATTTCGAGGGTACTCCGATGGATATGACCAAAGATGTCGGCGCCGGTCCCTATGCCGTGCCTTACCGCTGGCGTCCGATGACGTTCAAGGTCGACGGAAAGGAATATCTCAACGAACGCGCCATCGCAACACAGCAGACCGGTTTCTCTTTCGTGTCGCAGATGAACTCTGCCCATCCCGAACTGATGCGCGGCATACTCTGGTTTGGTGTTGATGATGCCAATACCTGTGTGTATGTGCCTATGTACAACAGCATCACTTCCATACCTCATGAATTCGCTCAGGGCAACGGCGATCTCCTCACCCTGTCATGGGACGCTGCATTCTGGGTGACAAGCTATGTGGCAAACCAGGCCTATCACCAGTACAGCAAGATGATCGACGATATCCGCCGTGTGCAGAAAGCCGAGGAAGACACTCTCGAAAACGAAGTGAGAATATTCCTCACCGAAGTGCCTGCTCTCGATCCTGACGCCGCCCGCAGTCTGCTCAACGATCACTCTGCCCTTGCTTCGCGCCGCTATGTGAAGCGCTATAAAGATCTCGGCGATTACCTTCTTGTCAAGTATATGGACGGAAATATCAAGAAGGAGAAAGACGGAAAATTCGAACGTACTCCCGAAGGAATGCCTGTGTCACCGGTATTCGGCGGATATGACGACCGCTATTACCGTTCGATTGTCAACGAAACCGGTGACCATCTGCTCGTCAAGTGATGATATTGATGGACGAAAATTATCTTGATGAACTCAACGAACAGCAGCGGGCCGCAGTAGAGTATTGCGACGGACCTCAGCTTGTGATAGCGGGAGCCGGCTCAGGCAAGACCCGTGTGCTCACCTATAAGATTGTTCATCTACTCCGCCTCGGCTATGAGCCGTGGCGGATTCTTGCTCTGACCTTTACGAACAAGGCTGCCAAAGAGATGCGCGAGCGTGTGGAGCAGCTTGTGGGCGGTGCCGTGGCTTCGAAACTGTGGATGGGTACCTTCCATTCGATCTTTGCGCGTATTCTGCGTGCCAATGCAGAGCTGATTGGGTTCAAAAGCAATTTCACGATCTATGACAGCGCCGACAGCAAATCGCTTGTCAAGACTATCATAAAGGATATGCAGCTTGACGACAAGATCTACAAGCCGTCGGCTGTGCTTTCGGCCATTTCCGGTGCCAAGAACGCACTTGTCTCGCCTGAAGACTATGCGCTGAGCCGCGATGTGATGGAAGCCGATGCGAGAGCCAAACGTCCGGAACTCTATGCGGTCTACAGGGCCTACCGCGACCGCTGCGTGGTGGCCGGAGCTATGGATTTTGACGATCTGCTCTATTATACCAATGTCCTGCTGCGCGACAATCCGGATGTGCTCCGCCACTACCGGGAGTTTTTCAGCTATGTGCTTGTCGACGAGTATCAGGACACCAACTTCGCGCAACACGTGATAGTGACCCTGTTGACCCGTGAAAGCGGCAGGCTCTGTGTGGTCGGCGACGATGCCCAGAGCATCTATTCGTTCCGCGGTGCAAATATCCGCAATATCCTTGATCTGAGAAAGACGTATTCCGCGCTGTCGACCTTCAAGCTCGAACGCAACTACCGCTCGACGCGCAACATCATCAATGCCGCCGGTTCGCTCATCGACAAGAACAGCGAGCAGATACCCAAGACCGTTTATTCAGAGAACGAGACCGGGGCGCTGATAGAGGTTGCCAAATGCTATAGCGATTTCGAGGAGGCCTATCAGGTGGCCTCGCGGCTGTCGCAGCTGAAAATGACGAGCGGCGACAGTGCCGATGAATTCGCCATACTCTATCGCACCAATGCCCAGAGCCGTGTGCTGGAAGAGGCTTTGAGAAAACGCAATGTGCCTTACCGGATCTACGGCGGTCTGTCGTTCTACCAGCGCAAGGAGGTGAAGGACGCTATTGCCTATTTCCGTCTGGCTCTGAACCCTGACGATGACGAGGCGCTGAGGCGTGTGATCAATTTCCCGGCGCGAGGCATCGGCGAGACAACTCTCGCCAAGCTGACACGTGCGGCGATTGACGGCAATGTAAGCATCTGGACTGTGATTCAGGAGCCTGACCGGTATCCGGCCGGCCTCAATGCCGGGACTCTGCGCAAGCTCGATGGGTTTGCCGGGCTGATAGCCGAATTCGTGCAGGCAGACCGCAAGGGGGCCGATGCACTTGAACTGGCAACCAAGATCATAGAGCGCACGGAGATGCTGAAGATGTATCTCCATGACAGCACTCCTGAAAATCTTTCGAAGCAGGAAAACCTTCAGGAACTGATTTCAGGCGTGAAGGGCTTTGTGGAGACCCGTGTGGAGGAGGGGAGTGACAGCATGTCGCTCGCCGATTTCATGGCTGAGGTCTCGCTTGCCACTGACCAGGATTCGGATTCCGGCGATGCAAGCGAGGAGCGCGTGACTCTGATGACCGTCCATGCTGCAAAGGGACTGGAGTTCAACAATGTGTTTGTGGTCGGAGTGGAGGAGGAACTTTTCCCCTCGGCAATGGCTCAGGACTCACCGGCCCAGATTGAAGAGGAGCGGCGTCTGATGTATGTGGCTATGACGAGAGCGAAAAAATTCTGTATGCTGACCTATGCCGGATCGCGTTTCCGTAACGGTCAGACGGTCAGCTGCCGCCCGTCGCGCTTCCTCAGAGATATAGATCAGCGCTACCTGCGACTTGCCACCAATGACAATCTTGGAAACGATGCGCCCAAGGTGCGCCCTACGGTAAACTATACGGCATCAATGGCCGGCTCGGCCCGCAGTCTGAACTCGCTGCGCAAGATTCAGCCGTCGTCAGGCACGCCGCAGTCATTCAGTCGGGCCGGACAGATGCAGCAGTCCTCAGCCGGAAAGGCGGCAAGCGACGGCCGATATGCTCTCCATTCGGTGAGCGAAGTGGCAGAAGGAACGGTCATAGAACATGCCAAGTTCGGCCGTGGCTCGATTGTCAATATCGACACCGCTGGGCCCGATCCGAGAATCACAGTGAAGTTCGAGAACACCGACACTCGCACACTGATGCTGAAGTTTGCTAAATTTTCAATAGTCGGAACAGAGTAACCACCATACCAAAAACAATAAGAGATGAAAGCAGACGAGATCGCTACACCTTATTATATAGTATATGAAGATAAATTGCGCCGCAACCTGTCGCTGATCAACAGAGTGGAGCGTGAGGCCGGTGTGAATATCATCATGGCTTTCAAGGCCAATGCCTTGTGGCGCACATTCCCTATAATCAGGGAGTATAACCGCGATTTTACCGCCAGTTCACTCAACGAGCTCCGGCTCGGAAATGAAGAGCTCGGTGGTGAGGCGCATGTCTACTGTCCGGTCTACACCGAGGCCACTATAGGTGAGTTTCTTTCACGTGCCACTCATCTGACTTTCAATTCTCTCGGCCAGTGGGAAAAGTACGGGGCCCGGACTCTGGCAGCCGGAGTGTCGCCCGGACTGAGAGTCAATCCGCAGTGCTCGGTCATCGAGACGGAGATCTACAATCCGGCTCTTCCCGGTTCGCGTTTCGGCGTGACTGCCGATCAGCTTGCCGGAGTGTTGCCTGAGGGAATCGAAGGGCTGCATTTCCATGCACTGTGCGAGAGTTCGAGCTATGATCTTGAAAAGGTGCTTGCCGCTTTCGAGGAGCAGTTCGGGGGCTATTTCAGCCGGCTGAAGTGGGTCAACTTCGGCGGTGGTCATCTTATGACGCGCGAGGGCTATGACGTGGATCATCTGATAGGCCTTCTGAAAGATTTCCGCGGACGTTACCCGTGGCTGCAGGTGGTGATGGAGCCTGGAAGCGCTTTCACCTGGCGCACCGGCGATCTGATCACCGAAGTGCTCGATGTGGTTGAGAACCAAGGGGTGAAAACGGCTGTCATCGACGCAAGTTTCGCCTGCCACATGCCTGACTGTCTTGAGATGCCATATAAGCCGGCCATTACTGAAAGCGTCCCGGAAGCCGAGGGACTGCCGCGTTACAGGCTCGGCGGAAATTCCTGTCTGAGCGGTGACTATGTGGGCGACTGGTGTTTCCGGGAGCCTCTGAAAGCCGGCGACCGCCTCACGCTTGAGGATATGAACCATTATACTACAGTGAAGACCACTATGTTCAATGGCATCCAGCATCCTGCTATGGTGCTTTGTGACTCTGATGGCAATTGCACTTATCTGCGCCGTTTCGATTACAATGATTATAAAAACCGCATGAGCTGATGGATGAAAAGGTGCGTTTCTCGGTAATAGTACCGGTCTATAACCGTATTGATGAGGTCCGTGATCTGCTGGAAAGTCTCAGCCGTCAGACCTTGAAGAATTTCGAGGTGGTGATAGTGGAGGACGGATCGACAGACAGATGCCAGGCCGAAGCTGAAAGCGTGGAAAATCTGCGTGTCAGATATTTCTACAAGGAGAATGAGGGCCGCTCGATTGCCCGCAACTATGGAATGGAGCGGGCCGCAGGCGATTATTTCATTTTCTTTGACAGCGACTGTGTGATCCCGGAGGATTACTTCGCTGTTCTTAGCCGCGAGCTGGATGCAAAGCCCGTAGACTGTTTCGGCGGTCCGGACTCGGCTCATTCGTCATTCTCCTCGACTCAGAAGGCCATCAATTTCGCCATGACCTCATTTCTGACCACCGGCGGAATCCGTGGCGGGAAGATGAGCCTTGAAAAGTTTGTGCCGCGCACATTCAACATGGGCTTTTCGCGCAGAGTCTATGAAAGGGTAGGGGGTTTCCGTGAAATGTTTTCAGAGGACATAGACATGTCGACGCGAATCCGTAATGCCGGCTTTTCGATAGCCCTGATCCGTCCGGCATATGTCTACCACAAAAGGCGTGTCGATTTCAGAAAATTCCTTCGTCAGGTCTATGTGTTCGGCATGTCGCGCATCACCCTCAAGCTGCTCTATCCGGGGTCGCTGAAGGTGGTTCATGCTCTTCCTGCCTTGGCTGTGATCATCGGGCTGGTGCTTGTGGTGCTGTCAGCGGCTGTGTCTCCGTGGTTCCTGCTGCCGCTGGGGCTGTATCTTCTTGCCATATTTGTCAGTGCGCTTGTGACCACCCGCTCGCTTGTGATCGCCGTCAAGGCTCTGCCTGCGAGTGTCATCCAGATCTGCGGCTACGGCTGCGGTTTTCTTAAGGCATATTTCCTCAAGATAGTGCTTGGGCGCGGACGTGATGTAGAGGAAGAGATTTTAATGAGAAAAGGAAAGTAGAAGCTATGAATGACCAGACACCTTTTGTTCCGACCCGAATTCATGATCTGAATGACGACGACAAGCCGCGTGAGAAAGCGCTTGCCAACGGCATACGCTCGCTGAGCGATGCCGAGCTTGTGGCGTTGATCTTTGGCGGCGGACTACCGGGCATGTCGGTAGTAGATATGGCGCGTGGCATTCTGCATGACTGTGACCAGCGGGTCGACAACCTTGCCCGCATGAGTATGCAGGAGATGATGTCGAAATACAAAGGTGTTGGTCCGGCCAAAGCCGTATGCCTTGCCGCGGCTTTTGAACTCGGCCGCCGTAACCGCGAGCAGATGGCCGGTGCCGCAGAGCCGCTGATCAGGTCAAGCGAGGATGTCAAGGATATAATGCAGCCGCTCATGGCTCATCTCGACTATGAGGAATTCTGGGTGATGATGCTCTCAAGGAGTAACCGCGTGAAGTTCAAGCGCTGCATATCGCAGGGCGGAACGGCTGCCACGGTGGTTGATGTGAAACTGCTTCTCAAACGTGCGCTCGACTGTCTTGCCGAAGGGATAATACTGGTCCATAATCACCCTTCGGGAAATCCGCTTCCGAGCGGCGAGGATGACAGTCTGACCCGCAGAATCAAGACCGGTGCCGATTATCTCGGCATCAAAGTGCTTGACCATGTTATCATAGCGCGAAACGAATTTTATTCCTACAATGACCAGGGGCGTCTCTGAACTGGGCGAAATCCGTAAGATCATCCATATTGACATGGATGCTTTCTATGCGTCTGTAGAGCAGCGTGACAATCCTGAACTGAGGGGAGTGCCTATCGCTGTCGGCCATGCCGAGGGGCGCGGAGTGGTAGCGGCTGCGAGCTATGAGGCGAGGCGATTCGGCGTAAGATCGGCCATGCCGTCGATGAGGGCCGCGAAAATCTGTCCGGGGCTCGTTTTTGTGAAGCCGAGGTTCGATGTATATAAAAAGGTGTCGGCAGCCATGCACGAGATTTTTCATGAATATACCGATATCGTCGAGCCGATCTCTCTTGACGAGGCTTTTCTTGACGTGACTGTCAATAAAGCTGGCGAACCGATGGCTGTCAATATCGCCAGAGAGATCAAGAGCAAGATCCGTGAGCGTCTTGGGCTGACGGCTTCCGCCGGAGTCTCTTATAATAAGTTTTTGGCTAAGATAGCTTCTGACTATCGGAAGCCTGACGGCCTGTGTACCATTCATCCCTCGCAGGCTCTTGATTTTATACGCAGGATTCCGGTGGAGGATTTCTGGGGTGTGGGACCCGTCACGGCCGCAAGGATGCATGCTCTTGGTATCTGGAACGGTGAACAGCTTGCAGCCTGTTCGGCCGAGCTGCTGAGCCATGAGTTCGGAAAGTCAGGGAGGATATTCTATCAGTTTGCCCGCGGGATCGACAACAGGCCCGTGGAACCGCTGTGGACGCGCAAATCGGTAGGCTGCGAGATCACTCTTCAGGAAGACCTTGTGACTGTAGGAGAGATTGAGCAGGTGATCGCTGATCTGGCAGAAGAACTCGTCTGGAGGATAGGACGCAGTGTGTTCCGCGGCTGTACGCTGACGCTTAAATTGAAATTCAGCGATTTCAGTCAGTGCTCACGCAGCCATACGGCTCCGCACGCCTATCAGAACAAAGATGTCATCGTTCAGGCGGCTGTGCGTCTGCTGGCTCTGGCTCCGGTGGTCGGACGGCAGGTGAGGCTTGTGGGCCTTTCTGTCTCGATGCCGGAACATGGGAGTTCGTCGCGGACGGTCTATGATCCGCGACAGCTGGAGTTTGACTTTGAAAACGGATATGACTGACGGTTTTGCGGCGCGACCTACAGGGTGACTTCGCCGCAGATATCAGTGTTCAGGCGTGTAGCCACGGCTGAAGGAGTCAGTCCGAGGCCGAACAGATACATCAGTTTGGTTATTGCTGCTTCGGAGGTCATGTCATGGCCGGAAATCACACCTGCGTTGGCCAGCTTGTCGCCTGCCACGTAGCGTCTGTGGTGCACACCTCCGTTCACGCACTGGGTGACATTGACAATCACTACTCCCCGTTGCACTGCCTGGGCTATTTCCTCGATAAACCATCCGGCTGTCGGAGCGTTGCCTGCTCCGTATGTGCGCAGTACAATGCCCTTTACTCCGGGAGCGTTCAGCAGATAGCGGAGGGTCTGCTGTGTCATGCCGGGGTAGAGCTCGATGAACATCACGTTGGAGTCCATGCGGGTGTTGAGCTGCAGAGGAGTCTTGGTTTTGGGGCGCCACAGAGCCTCTTCTGAAAAGTGTATTCCGAGGCCTATTTTTGCCAGCTGCGGATAGTTGTTGCTCTTGAAGGCGTTGAAGTTGTCGGCACTCATTTTGGTAGACCGGTTGCCGCGCCAGAGATAGTTTTCGAACAGGATGGCTACTTCCTGGACCATCGAAGATCCGTCAAAAGTGGTGGCTGCTGCAATCTGCAGGGCGGTTATGAGGTTTTCTTCTCCGTCGGTGCGCACTTCTCCGATAGGGAGCTGCGAGCCGGTGATAATGACCGGTTTGTGGAGATTGCCGAGCATGAATGAAAGAGCTGAGGCCGTGTAGGCCATTGTGTCGGTGCCGTGGAGAACTACGAAGCCGTCATATTCGTCATAATGCGAGGCTATGGCATTTGATATCTCTGCCCATCCTGAAGGATTCATGTCGCTTGAGTCTATCGGGGTGAACTGTATGTTGTCGATATGATAGTCGAGCATCTTGATTTTGGGCACATTGTCGATGAGGTGCGAGAAATCAAAAGGCTGCAAAGCGTGGGTCTCAGGATTTTCGATCATGCCGATCGTTCCGCCTGTGTATATGATCAGGAGTCGAGGTTTTCTTCTGGCTGTCATTTAACTGTTGTTTTTAAACGACCTGTTGATAAAGAATGCTTTGGTAGGATTGACAAAAATCCGGGAGGGGAGGGAAGCCCAACCCTCTCGGATTTCATATCGTTGTGGTGCCGGACGGCTTTAGCCGATCTTGGCGCCGGGAGCTACTGCGGCCGAGGGGCTGAGGAGCACGATGGAGCCGTCGGAATTCTCGGCTGAAAGAATCATGCCTTCGGATACAATTCCCTTGAGCTTGCGCGGAGGGAGGTTGGCTATGAAGCAGACCTGCTTGCCTACGAGCTCTTCGGGCTTGTAATATTTTGCGATGCCGGAAACGATGGTGCGTTTTTCCAGACCATCGTCGATGAGGAAGCGCAGAAGTTTGTCGGCTTTGGGGACTTTCACGCATTCAAGCACGGTGCCCACACGGAGGTCGCAGGCTGCGAAGGTGTCGAATTCCACATCTTTGGCCTGAGGCTCGGCTTTCCAGGCGGCCGCCTCGTTGGCTTTCTTTGTGTCGGCGAGGCGTTTGAGCTGGGCTTCGATCTGGCTGTCTTCGATTTTGTCGAAAAGCAGTTCGGGAGTGGCGAGGACGGTGCCGGCGGAAATGATGTCAAGCTTTCCGAGCATATCCCATGTGAGTTTTCCGCTGAGACCGAGCATCTTGGCGAGCTTTTCAGACATGAAGGGTGTGAAAGGCTCGAATGCCACAGCGATGTTGGCGCAGAGCTGGAGAGCTATGTTGAGAATGGTCTTCACGCGCTCCATGTCGGTCTTGGCAAGTTTCCAAGGTTCTGTTTCCTGCAGATAGCGGTTGCCGAGACGGGCTATTTCCATGGCCTGCTTGAGGGCTTCGCGGAAGTGGAATGTCTCAAGGGCGGCGGTCAGGGCCTCTGTGGCGGTGCCGAGTTCTGTGGCGAGGAGCGTGTCGGTTTCAGTCAGCATTCCTGCGGTCGGAACTTCTCCGTTGAAATATTTGTGGGTCAGGACCATTGCGCGGTTCACGAAGTTGCCGAGGATGGCCACGAGTTCGTTGTTGTTGCGGGCCTGGAAGTCAGCCCATGTGAAGTCGTTGTCTTTGGTCTCAGGGGCGTTGGCGGTGAGGACATAGCGGAGCACGTCTTGCTTGCCGGGGAAGTCTTTGAGATATTCGTGAAGCCACACGGCCCAGTTGCGTGACGTGGAGATCTTGTCGCCTTCGAGGTTGAGGAATTCGTTGGCCGGGACGTTGTCGGGCAGCTGGAAGTTATCGCCGTAGGCCATCAGCATCGAGGGGAAAACGATGCAGTGGAAGACGATGTTGTCTTTGCCGATGAAGTTGATGATGCGGCTTTCGGGATCTTTCCAGTATTTTTCCCAGGTGTCAGGGAGAAGTTCCTTGGTATTGGAGATATAGCCGATCGGGGCGTCGAACCATACGTAGAGCACTTTGCCTTCTGCTCCTTCAACCGGAACGGGCACACCCCAGTTGAGGTCACGGCTGACGGCACGGGGCTGGAGTCCGGCGTCAAGCCATGATTTGCACTGTCCGTAGACATTGGTTTTCCATTCCTTGTGGCCTTCAAGTATCCACTCGCGCAGTTTGGGTTCCCACTTGTCAAGGGGGAGGTACCAGTGGGTGGTCTCGCGCATTTTCACCGGTTCGCCTGTGAGGGCCGAGCGGGGATTGATCAGGTCAGTGACGTTGAGCGATGATCCGCAGGCTTCGCACTGGTCACCGTAGGCGTTCTCGTTGTGGCAGCGCGGGCAGGTGCCTACCACATAGCGGTCAGCGAGGAATTCGCCGGTTTTTTCATCATAAGGCTGCTGTGCGGTCTGCACTGTGAATTCTCCCTTGTCATAAAGGTGGCGGAAAAATTCTGACGCAGTCTTGTGGTGGAGTTCGGAAGTGGTTCTTGAATAGATGTTGAAGCTTACTCCGAGTTCTTCAAGCGAATCTTTGATGATGTTGTGGTAGCGGTCTACGACCTGCTGCGGGGTGATGCCTTCTTTTCTGGCCCGGAGTGTGATGGGCACACCATGTTCATCGCTGCCGCCGACCATGACTACGTCCTGGCCGCGCATACGCAGATAGCGAGCATAAATATCAGCCGGGACATATACGCCGGCAAGATGTCCGATATGCACAGGCCCGTTGGCATAGGGTAGGGCTGTGGTGATGAGGGTTCGCTTGAATTTTTTTTCCATTGAATTTATAGGAACTTGGCTTTTTAACGTTTTAGGCCGTGGTAACGGCCGTGTTTTTTTATTTAAGGTGCAAAATTAATGGTTATATAGGAAAAAACACAATAAAGGAGCGAAAAAATGAAATCAGGCCGGCGGTTGCATGAGGTCGGCATATGGTTTGTGTTTGTCTGCGTGCGTAATATGAAAAATTCCGTCATGTGTGCCTGAGATGAGCTTGCAGTAGGGGGATGGCAGTGTGCTCGCCCGGAGTTGCGGAAGGCCGGCGGGAACATCACTCTGCGAAAATGCTGCGGATTTTTAGCATAAATCAGATGAAAAATCCGCGTAAATCCAACGGGCTAAAAATTATTTTGGAAATGTTTGGTAGTTAGGAAAATAAGTTGTAATTTTGCATCGCTTTTAGGAGCGACTTGTCGTCACAGCTACGTTAACTATCTGGTAATTAGCGGAGTTGATGGCGAAGAGTGTGTAATAAACAGTCAAATATACTACTATTCATTATTAAATAAATCAAAAGAAAGCAAGATGCCTACTATTCAGCAATTAGTAAGAAAAGGTCGCGTGGCTCTTGAAGATAAGAGCAAGTCACCCGCACTTGATTCATGCCCCCAGCGTCGTGGCGTGTGTGTGCGTGTGTACACCACCACTCCCAAAAAGCCTAACTCGGCTATGCGTAAGGTGGCTCGTGTGCGCCTGACCAACGGTAAGGAAGTTAACAGCTACATCCCCGGTGAAGGCCACAATCTTCAGGAACACTCAATCGTGCTTGTCCGCGGTGGTCGTGTGAAAGACCTTCCCGGTGTGCGTTATCACATCGTTCGCGGTACGCTCGATACCAGCGGCGTTAAAGACCGTACTCAGCGTCGCAGCAAGTATGGTGCCAAGCGTCCCAAGGCTGCAAAGAAGTAATTAACGCAAGCCCTTTTCTGAAGACAAAAAATTAAATTAAAAACAGAGTCGTTAAACCCTCGTTTTTGATTTGACTGGAAGGCTAAATCACAGGTTGAGTAAATGGCGCCCGGAGGGGTGGCCGTTGAAGATTAAAGATGCAGCAACCAAGCAACCAAAAACAAAACATTTCCTCAAAAAATGAGAAAAGCAAAACCTAAGAAGCGGGTGATTCTTCCCGATCCCGTGTTTAATGATGTGAGAGTGTCGAAGTTCGTCAACCACCTGATGTATGACGGAAAGAAGAATACTTCTTATACTATCTTCTACTCCGCTCTCGATCTCGTGAAGAACAAACTTCCCAACGAAGAGAAAACCGCTCTTGAGATTTGGAAAAAAGCTCTTGAAAATGTGACTCCCCAGGTAGAGGTTAAGTCACGTCGTGTCGGTGGTGCGACATTCCAGGTTCCTACTGAAATCCGTCCCGACCGCAAGGAATCTATCTCGATGAAAAACCTGATCCTCTACGCCCGCAAGCGCGGCGGCAAGACTATGGCTGAGAAGCTCGCTGCCGAGATCGTAGATGCATTCAATGACCAGGGCGGTGCTTACAAGCGCAAGGAAGATATGCACAAGATGGCCGAGGCTAACCGCGCATTCGCTCACTTCCGTTTCTAAGCCTATATTAATTTCATTCATTTAGATTCACACAAATCAAAATGGCTAAATCAGACGCACATTTAAAATATACGCGTAATATCGGTATCATGGCTCACATCGATGCCGGTAAGACCACTACTTCCGAGCGTATCCTTTTCTACACCGGTCTTACCCACAAGATCGGCGAGGTTCACGATGGCGCCGCCACTATGGACTGGATGGAACAGGAACAGGAACGTGGTATCACAATCACTTCTGCCGCTACAACCACTTTCTGGAAGTATGCCGGCGATCAGTTTAAGATCAACCTTATTGACACTCCGGGACACGTTGACTTCACCGTTGAGGTTGAACGTTCACTCCGCGTGCTTGACGGTGCGGTAGCTACTTTCTGCGCTGTAGGTGGTGTTGAACCCCAGTCTGAAACCGTATGGCGTCAGGCTGACAAATACAATGTACCCCGTATCGGTTACGTGAACAAGATGGACCGTTCGGGTGCGAACTTCTTTGAAGTTGTCCGTCAGCTCAAAGACGTTCTCGGTGCAAATCCCTGCCCCATCCAGATACCTATCGGCGCTGAAGAAACTTTCAAGGGTGTGGTTGACCTCATCCAGATGAAGGCTATCTTCTGGCACGACGAATCAATGGGTGCCGACTATACCGTAGAGGAAATCCCCGCCGGCCTCGCTGAAGAAGCTGAAGAATGGCGCGACAAGATGCTCGAAAAGATCGCCGAATTCGACGACGCTCTTATGGAGAAGTACTTCGACGATCCTTCTACCATCACTGAAGAAGAAATCCGTCGTGCACTCCGCAACGCAACCCTCAAGATGGAAGTCGTTCCCATGATCTGCGGTTCTTCATTCAAGAACAAAGGTGTACAGTGTCTCCTTGACTCTGTCTGCGCATATCTCCCCAGCCCCGTTGACTCAGGTGCTGTTGAAGGAACAAATCCTGAAGATTCCGAAAAGGTTGAGACCCGCGAGCCGTCATCTGACGCTCCCATGTGTGCCCTCGCATTCAAGATCGCCACTGACCCCTATGTAGGTCGTCTGACCTTCTTCCGTGTCTACTCCGGCGATGTTGTAGCCGGCAGCTACGTGCTCAACAGCCGCTCAGGCAAAAAAGAACGTGTCAGCCGTCTGTTCCAGATGCACTCCAACAAGCAGAATGCAAAAGAATCTATCGACTGCGGCGATATCGGCGCTGGCGTAGGTTTCAAGGATATCCGCACCGGTGACACCCTCTGCGACGAAAATCATCCTATCGTACTTGAGGCTATGGAATTCCCCGATCCCGTTATCGGTATCGCAGTTGAGCCCAAGACTCAGAAAGACCTCGACAAGCTCGGCGTCGGTCTGCAGAAGCTTGCTGAAGAAGACCCGACCTTCCGCGTTGAAACCAACGAAGAAACCGGTCAGACCGTCATCTCAGGTATGGGTGAGCTTCACCTCGATATCATCATCGACCGTCTCCGTCGTGAATTCAAGGTTGAATGTAACCAGGGTCGTCCGCAGGTTACTTACAAGGAAGCTATCACCAAGCCGGTAGAACTCCGCGAAGTGTTCAAGAAGCAGACCGGTGGTCGCGGTAAGTTCGCCGACATCATCGTGCGTGTAGAACCCGTTGACGAAGGCTTCGAAGGAAACCTCCAGTTTGTCGATGAGGTCAAGGGTGGTAACATTCCCAAGGAATTCATCCCCTCTATCCAGAAAGGTTTCACCGCAGCCATGAAGAACGGTGTGCTCGCAGGCTTCCCCGTGGATCAGCTCAAGGTGACAGTCATCGACGGTTCTTTCCACCCGGTTGACTCCGACCAGCTTTCATTCGAACTTTGCGCCATCCAGGCATTCAAGAAAGCATCTGAAAAGGCTGGTCCCGTGCTTCTCGAACCGATCTTCAAGGTAGAGGTAGTAACACCCGAAGAAAGCATGGGTGACGTTATTGGTGACCTCAACAAGCGTCGCGGTCAGGTTGAAGGTATGGAAACCAGCCGTTCAGGCGCACGCATCGTGAAGGCCAAGGCTCCTCTTGCCGAAATGTTCGGTTATGTGACAGCCCTCCGTACAATCACTTCAGGCCGTGCAACTTCGACCATGACATTCAGCCACTATGCAGAGGTAAGCAACTCGATCGCCAAGAACGTGCTCACCGAATGCCAGGGCCGTGTTGACCTCATCAAGTAAGACAAACACTTTCATTCAACAAAGATATGGACCAAACAATCAGAATCAAACTTAAATCCTACGACTACAACTTGGTTGACAAGTCGGCTGAGAAGATTGTGAAGACCGTAAAAGCAACAGGTGCTGTGATCAGCGGACCTATTCCCCTGCCCACCCACCGTCGCGTTTTCACCGTCAATCGTTCGACCTTCGTCAACAAGAAATCGCGTGAGCAGTTCCAGCTCTCGTCCTACAAGCGTCTGATCGACATCCACAACTCTACCGGCAAGACCGTAGACGCGCTGATGAAACTCGAACTCCCCTCAGGCGTAGAAGTAGAAATCAAAGTCTGATTATTAAACACTCAGACATCAAAGGATTCAAGTAATCACAAACAACTCCCACAATCAGTTCACATTTTTAAATCAAAGAGAAATGCCAGGATTATTAGGAAAGAAAATCGGAATGACATCCGTTTTCAGTGCCGACGGCAAGAATGTGCCGTGCACTGTTATCGAAGTAGGCCCCTGCGTAGTTACTCAGATTAAGACGGCTGACAAAGACGGTTATGAGGCCGTGCAGCTTGGCTTTGTAGAGAAAAAAGACAAGCACACCACCGCCCCTATGGCCGGTCACTTCAAGAAAGCCGGAGTAGCTCCCCAGCGCCACTTGGCCGAGTTCAAAGGATTTGACGGCGAGTACAAACTCGGTGATACCATCACAGTCGATCTCTTCAACGAGAATGACTTCGTTGACATTCAGGGAACCTCGAAGGGTAAAGGCTTCCAGGGTGTGGTAAAGCGTCACGGTTTCGGTGGCGTAGGCCAGAGCACTCATGGTCAGCACAACCGTCTTCGCGCTCCCGGTTCGGTCGGCGCCTGCTCTTACCCCGCTAAAGTGTTCAAAGGAATGCGTATGGCAGGCCAGATGGGCAACGAGAAAGTGACAATTCAAAACCTCCAGGTGCTCAAAGTGATCGCAGAACACAATCTGCTCCTCATCAAGGGCTCAATCCCCGGAAGTAAAGGTTCAATCGTTTTAATTGAGAAATAATGGAAGTCGCAATTTACAATATCAAAGGTGAAGACACCGGTCGCAAAGCTCAGCTCAGCGACGAAGTTTTTGCAGTAGATGCAAACGAGCACGCCGTTTATCTCGATGTGAAGCAGTATCTCGCCAACCAGCGTCAGGGTACTCACAAGTCCAAAGAACGCAGTGAAGTTTCAGGTTCTACCCGCAAGCTCCACAAGCAGAAAGGCGGCGGCGGCAGCCGTATCGGTGACATCAACTCTCCGGTACTTGTCGGTGGCGGACGCGTTTTCGGTCCCCGTCCCCGTGACTACCGCTTCAAGTTGAATAAGAAAGTGAAAGCGCTCGCCCGCAAAAGTGCGTTGACCTATAAAGTACAGGATTCACAGCTCATCGTCGTTGAAGACTTCAACTTCGAAGCTCCGAAAACTAAAGATTTTGTAAATTTTACTAAAAATCTTAAAGTTGAAGGCAAAAAGGTGCTCCTCGTTTTACCGGGTCAGAATAAAAACGTAACTTTGTCTGCCCGAAATGTGCCCGATGCCAAAACCATCGACGCTTCGGCGCTTAACACTTACGCGCTCATGAACTCTAACGCTGTCATCCTCACGGAGAGCAGCCTTGATTTCATTAACAAACTTTAACCTCACATACGAGAAAACATAGACAATGGAAATTTCAATCAAACCCATCGTAACAGAGAAGGCAAACAATCTCATCGAGAAGCTGAACCGTTACACCTTCGCCGTTTCTCCTGAGGCTAACAAGTATCAGATCAAGTCGCTCGTCGAGAATCTCTACGGCGTGAAAGTAGTCCGCGTAAACACCATCAATGTCCGCAGCAAGAACAAGTCTCGCTGGACCAAGAGCGGTCTGCTCCGTGGCAAGACCGCCGCTTGGAAAAAAGCACTTGTAACCCTTGCCGAAGGACAGAATATTGACTTCTATAGCAATATCTAAATAAAATGGCAGTAAGAAAATTCAAGCCCACAACACCGGGGCAGAGACACAAAGTTATCGGTGTATTCAAAGGTACCATCACTGCTACTACACCGGAAAAATCTCTTACAGTCGGTAAAAAAGCCTCCGGCGGCCGTAACGCCGAAGGCCATCTCACCACCCGCTACCTTGGTGGTGGCCACAAGCGCAAATACCGCATCATTGACTTTAAGAGAACCAAAGACGGTGTTCCCGCTGTAGTAAAGAGCATCGAGTACGATCCTAACCGTTCGGCTCGCATCGCCCTCCTTTACTACAAAGACGGTGCTAAAGCCTATATCATTGCACCCAACGGCTTAAAAGTTGGTGATGTGCTCCTTTCAGGCGCTGACGCCCAGCCTGAGGTAGGTAACTGCCTCCCGCTGGCCAACATTCCTGTAGGTACGCTCATCCACAACATTGAGTTGCGTCCTGGCCAGGGCGCTTTCATGGCCCGCTCGGCAGGCACATTCGCCCAGCTGATCTCTCGTGAAGGCACCTACGCCATCGTTAAATTACCTTCGGGTGAAACCCGCAAGATCCTCGCCGCATGCCGCGCCACTGTAGGCGTTGTCGGCAACTCCGAGCACTCACTCGAACGCTCCGGCAAAGCCGGCCGTTCTCGCTGGCTCGGTCGTCGTCCCCGCAACCGCGGCGTAGTAATGAACCCTGTCGATCACCCGATGGGTGGTGGTGAAGGCCGCGCTTCAGGTGGTCATCCCCGTTCTCGCAAGGGTCTCTACGCTAAGGGTCTCAAGACTCGTGCCCCGAAGAAACATTCTTCGAAGTACATTATTGAAAGAAGAAAAAAGTAATCTGATT
>CAMXAZ010000004.1 GCA_947179295.1 uncultured Muribaculaceae bacterium | reverse complement strand
GTGAACCGAATTTATTTAATTTTTAACCACGTCCATTTTTAGTGGACAGTAGTGGAGTGGCTAAAAGATTGAACCTAAAATTGTTTCTGAAATTTCTAATCTTTGAAACGGATGCTGACGTCTATGCCTTGGCTCCGGCCCCATTGGGTGAAATAAGCTGTGGTCTTTGTCTTGGCGAGTTCGGTCAGGCGCGAGGTGAACGCCGGGTTCTGTCTGACTTCTTCCTTGAGCAGACGGTTCATTTCTTCTTTCAGCGCGGCGCGCTCGTCGGCATTGATTTCGGAACGCAGTCCGGTGACGCGATAGTGCTCTTCGCGTATCTCGGCGTCGCGGCCGGTGAATTCGATCTCGATGGCCGGGAGGGTGAGCTGCATGCTTTTGCCGTCGGCGCTCAGGCTGATGTCGGCCGGAGTGAGTTTTTCAAGATCAATGTAGGCGCGCAGATAGGTGTCATATGAATAGGCGGCTTTGCGTGAGCCGGGTTTGATGGCGGCAAGCAGGGCGGAGGCGGTCTGCTTCAGGCCCTGGGCTTCGCTCAGACGGATGTCATCTATCGTGGCCATCTTCGAGAGGGTCATGCGGCCTACAACGAGTTTCTTTACTGCACGGAGTTCTGAATAGTAAGTGCGGTCCGGGTCTGACGGCTTTTCGCTGCAGCCGCTTAGGCCTGAGGCAAGAAGGGCCGACAGGAGTATTAAAGTCAGTGTTATTCGGGCTTTAATCATTTTGCTTGGTTCTTCAGTGTGTGTCTGTGATTAAGATCGGGTTATATAAAGGTCCCGCATCAGTGTGCACTCCGGGCACACTGATGCGGGGCCGGTTTGGGAGTGCTTATTCCACGCGGCGGGCGCCGTCGGAGATCACTACATCGTAGATCTTCGGCTGGTGGCCGTAGCGGGCGTTGAATTTTTCAGTGACTGTGGCGATGAAGTTGTCATAGATGCCGTCGGCTACGAGGTTGATGGTGCAGCCTCCGAAGCCGCCGCCCATGATTCGAGAGCCGGTCACTCCACATTCTTTTGCTATATCGTTGAGATAGTCAAGTTCCTCGCATGAAACTTCATAGTCTTTCGAGAGGCCGTTGTGGGTGGCATACATGAGTTTGCCGACGGTCTCGATGTCGCCGCGGTTGAGGGCGTCGCAGACGTCGAGCACTCGCTCTTTCTCTTCGATGACGAATTTCGCGCGCATGTAGTCTTCGGCCGAAATGTCGGTCTTGACAGCGTCAAGCATCTCCATGTCGGCGTCGCGGAGGGTGTCGATGCCCAGACGGCGTGCCACGTTCTCGCATGACTGGCGGCGCTTGTTGTAAGGCGAGTCTACGAGTTCATGCTTGACCACTGAGTCGACAAGTACCAGGCGGTAGCCGTCGAGCTTGAAGGGGAAATATTCGAATTCGAGCGAACGGCAGTCGAGACGGATCAGGCAGTCTTTCTTGCCGAATACCGATGCGAACTGGTCCATGATGCCGCAGTTGACACCGCAGTAGTTGTGTTCGGTCGACTGGCCGATTTTGGCGAGTTCGAATTTGTCGATTGTGTTGCCGTTGAAGAGATCGTTGAGTGCAAATGCGAAGCAAGATTCAAGCGCTGCCGACGAGGAGAGACCTGCGCCGAGGGGCACGTTGCCTGCAAACACCGCGTCGAAGCCTTTGACCGAACCGCCGCGCTTGATGGTCTCGCGGCATACGCCGAACACGTAGCGGGCCCACTGCTGCGAGGGGGCGTCGGCTTCGTTGAGTCCGAACGATGCTGACTCGTCGAGGTCTATCGAGTAGAGATTGACCTTGTCGGTGCCGTTGGGGCGGATGTCGGCCATGATGGCTTTGTCGATGGCTCCGGGGAATACGAAGCCGCCGTTGTAGTCAGTGTGCTCGCCGATGAGGTTGATGCGACCGGCTGAGGCATAGAGAGTGCCTTCGCCTCCGAAATGCGATGCGAAAGCCTCGCTGACTTTGGTTTTGAGTTCCATGGTGGTGTTGAATGTGTATTGGGTTTGTGAGAGATTTTTGATCAGAACATTTTGTCCGGATAGATGCCTTCGGCGTGGAGCTGGGCGAATTTCTCGACCACTCCGGGACGGTCGGCGGCATAGGTCACGCCAAACCAGCGTGAGTCTGTGTCAAGCACTTTGACGGTGGCTTCGCCTGAATGGATGAGGGTGTCGATCACGAGCGGAATGAAGAATTCGGCCTTCGGAGTGTTGAGGTCCTTGTCAAGGAAGGTGCGGAATTCGCGCTCGGAGTAGTCGAAATAGTCGGGAGTGAAGCCCCAGAGGTTCATTGACACGGGGGTCATCGGGTCGAGGGTCTGCTCGATGCCGTTTTCGTCAGTGAAGACGATGTCGCCGTTGGGGGCGTAGGAGATGGCGGTGCGTTCCACCACTCCGGTCAGATTGCCGTCAGCGCCTTTGGAGCAAACGCCGCGGGCCACTGAGCCGTTTTCGGTCATGGTGTTGCCAACGCGGAAGCCCACCATCGAGTAGTCGCCCTTGCGGTCGCGGGGACGCATGAGGTCTTCGGCCATCACGCGGAAGGCGTCGCGGCCGTAGAAGTCGTCGGCATTGATCACGGCAAAAGGTTCGCGGATTACTTCGCTGCCCATCATAACGGCGTGGTTTGTGCCCCAGGGTTTGGTGCGGTCAGCCGGACATACATAGCCTTCGGGGAGCTTGTCGGTTGCCTGGAATACTACTTCGACCGGAATGTGGCCTTCGTATTTTGAGAGAATTTTCTCGCGGAAATCTTTTTCGAAATCTTTACGGATTACAAAGACAACTTTGCCGAAGCCGGCCTGGATCGCGTCATAGATTGAGTAGTCCATGATGGTCTGGCCCTGGGGGCCGAGCGGATCAAGCTGTTTGAGACCGCCGTAGCGGCTGCCCATGCCGGCAGCAAGTACAAAAAGGGTTGGTTTCATGACTCAGAGAGTTGTGAATTTAAAGATTATTGTTTCGTTATATTTTTCGTCGGGATTGAGGCGTGAGGTGGGGAATTCGGGATGGTTGGGGGCATCAGGGAAGTTCTGACATTCGATGGCCACGCCGTCATAGTCGCTGTAGGCGCCTGACGAGATGCTTTCGGGGCAGCCTGCGAGCCAGTTGCCGGTGTAGACCTGCATACCGGGCTGGGTGGTGGAGATGCGGAGCTCGCGGCCTGATCGGTCGGAGCGCAGCACGGCAGTCTCCTGTAGCAGGCCCTTGGAATATCCGTCACACACCCAGCAATGGTCATAGCCTTTGCCTACTTTGAGTGGGTGGAAGTCGGCGTTGATGTCGCGCCCTATGGCTTTGAATTCCGTGAAGTCCATCGGAGTGTCCTTGACGGGTGCGAGTTCGCCGGTTGGAATCTGGGTGTCGTCGGTGGGGAGATAGCGGGAGGCCTTGAGCCGGAGCTGATGGTCAAGCACTGAGCCTGCGTTCTCGCCGTCGAGGTTGAAATAGGCGTGGTTGGTGAGGTTTATGACTGTCGGCGCGTCAGTCTCGGCCTGGAGCCTGAGGGTGAGCTGATTGTCGTCGCTCCAGGTGTAGGTGGCTTTGACGTCAAGATTGCCGGGGTAGCCTTCTTCGCCGTCGGCAGCGCGATAGGTGAATTCCACGCTGTTGCCTTCGGCGCGGCTTTCCCAGATGCGGTTCATGAAGCCTGTCGGGCCGCCGTGGAGGGCGTTGGGACCGTTGTTGACGGCCAGTGTGTAGTCTTTGCCGTCAAGCGAGAAACGGCCGAGGGCTATGCGGTTGGCGAACCGTCCGGGCACCTTGCCGGCGCAGGGGCCGTCGGCGAGATATGATGCGGGGTCCTTGTAGCCGAGCGCCACGTTGGCCAGACGGCCTTCGGCGTCGGGAACATTGACTGCGACAATGCCTGCTCCGAGTGACGACAGTGTCACCGAAGCGCCTGATTTGTTCGTAAGAGTGTAGAGTGTGATTTCTCCTGCGGGAGAGCTTGCTTTTGAGATGTGGATATTCATGTAATAGGAATTGATGAAGCCGCTGACGGCATGTTGCCCTGTGCGGGCTGTTTGTCTGTTTCTTACGGCGGTCTCCGGCAAGGGTGACCACCTATATAATATATTAAATGCAAATATACAAAATAATCATCGTCCTGCCAATACCGCAATCCCAAAAATCCGGCTCAGGCTGTTAAAAATAGTTCATCCGGCCTCGGAACGGAGTGATATCAGTGATGATAGGTGCTGATTTTATAGGGCGTTTCAACAAGATGGTAAACTTTATCGGGTGAGTGAAAAATGAGCCTCACAACAAAGCATATGAAGTTTTTATGAGCTATCTTTGCAGTCTAAACTCAGACTGATAAGTAACTCTGAGGGATTAAAAGATCATCCATAGGAGCTACTTATGTACATTATACCGGTTAATTTTGAAGAGTTACTTATTATGGAAAAACTGGACGTGTTCGATTGCTCAAACACCTTTATAGCGAGTTATTTCACGGATGACCGTGGCTGTGCCCACTGTAACCGCGAGCATACCCTGATATATATTCATTCCGGCGAACTGGAGATTACCGACAGCGGACATAAGACCATACTTCATCCCGGCGACTGCGCTTTCATGAGGCGCGACAACAGGATGTGGCTTCAGAAGCGTGTCAAAGACGGCCGGCCTTACCGTTCGGTAGTGATGAAGTTTTCACGCGATTATCTGAAAGAGTTTTTCCACACTCTGAACCGCAGGGATATTCCGGCGGATGCACGGCGAGAGAAGAGAAGTCTTGTGAAATTTCCGGCAAACCGTCTGGATGTGCGGAGTCTCTTTGAGTCGCTGATCCCTTATTTCGATGCCGGAGCCTCGCCGGATGAAGATATATTGAAAATGAAGATGGCGGAAGGAATGTTTGCCATTCTTAAAACTGATGAGAACCTGTATGCCTCGCTGTTTGATTTTGTCGAGCCGTGGAAGATTGACATCGTGGATTTCATGGAGAAGAATTATATGAACGACCTCACGATGGAAGAAATGGCATATTATACCGGTCGAAGTCTTGCAACGTTCAAACGCGATTTCAAGAAGATAAGCAGCCTTACTCCGCAGAAGTGGCTTATACGCCGACGGTTGGAAGCAGCCCGCGAGCTTATATGCAAAGGCGGCAGAAAGGTGTCTGACATATGCTTCGATGTAGGTTTCAAAAATCTGTCGCATTTCTCTAAGTTATACAAGGAAACCTACGGTATGGCTCCGACTTTTTCATAGTGAGCCGCAGAACAAAGCAGATTGAGCCACGCAACAAAGCCCTTGCGTGGCTTTCGCTTTAATTTTGCGATGTGAAATCAAAACATACGGACGGCTTAATTAAACACCCTCTAAAAGAATAAAATTATGAAAGAGCAAAATAGAGTCAGCCGCAGGGGCTTTCTGAAGACTGCGGCAACCATCGGTGCGGCACTATCGATAAATCCTGTGCTTGATAAGGTACATGCGGCTGAAGCTGTGCTGTCGGGTAAAAATCCGGCAAATGTAAAATCCGAAGGAATGCAATACCGCACGCTCGGTTCAGGAAAAGCCGCTATGGAAGTGTCGGCTCTCGGATTCGGAGTGATGGGGATGAATTACAACCGCTCGCAGTCGCCCGACCGCAGAGAGTGCATCAGGCTGATACACGAGGCTGTTGACCGCGGTGTGACATTGTTTGACACTGCTATAATATACGGTCCGCTTAGAAACGAATTGCTCGCCGGAGAGGCCCTTGAACCATACAAAGGGCGTGTGAATGTGACAACAAAATTCGGTCATGAGGTGATTGGCGGCAAAGGCACGGGGCGTCAGGACAGTAGTCGTGCCACAGTGCGACAGTATTGCGAGGAATCGCTGAATCGTCTGCGCATAGACTCCATCCCTTTGTTTTATCAGCACCGATTTGACCGCAATACCCCGATTGAGGAAGTCGCCGGAACTATAAGTGAACTTATCAAAGAGGGTAAGGTGCAACGCTGGGGTTTGTGTGAGGTGAGCGCCGACACGATACGCAAGGCACATGCGGTCTGTCCGTTGACAGCTATCCAGAGTGAATATCATCTGATGCACCGTGATGTTGAGATGAACGGTGTGCTGGACACCTGCCGTGAACTCGGCATAGGCTTTGTGCCATACAGTCCGCTCAACCGCGGTTTCCTCGGCGGTTGTATAAATGAATACACCCGTTTTGACACTGACAACGATAATCGTCACACCTTGCCCCGTTTCCAGCCGGAGGCAATACGGGCCAACACCAGGATAGTAAACGAACTCCAGCAGTTCGGCAGGGAGAGGGGGATGACCTCCTCGCAGGTGGCTCTCGGATGGCTGTTGCACAAAGCACCGTGGATAGTACCGATCCCCGGCACAACCAAACATTCTCATCTTGACGAGAATCTCCATACTCTCACATTCAATATCTCAGACGAAGAGTGGCGCACTCTTGAAACCTCGGTAGCGGCTATCCCGATAGTCGGTGACAGGTATAATGCCGAGCAACAAAGGCAGGTAGGCCACTGATTCTCCCCGGAATAAAACCGCAGAGAGTCCAAAAGATCATCAATAGGAACAACTGATTTACATTATATCGTTTAATTTGAAAAGTTACTTATGAAAACAGTGATATTTAGAGGATGTTTAATAACAATTTTTGCACTTCTTGCCGCGGCAAGTGTGCAGGCAAAAACATTGGTGGTGTATTACAGCTACACCAATAATGTAGAGCGGATTGTCGATGCGCTGCGCACGAAAATAGATGCTGACGTTCTGGAAATCGAACCGGCGCAAAAGGGGCTTGACTATGCGGCTGACAACTACGCCATCGGCAGCGTGCAGATAGCGGCCATACGCAATAATCCTGATGACGCGGCTTCATATCCAGCGATTGATCCCGTAGATGTGAATCTGTCAGATTATGACTGCATCATTTTAGGCGCTCCGCTTTGGTGGAGTAATATGGCGGCTCCGTTGCAGACGTTCCTTTTCCAATACGGCAAGGAAATGGACGGGAAGAAAATCGGTCTTATAGTTTCAAGCGCGAGCAGCGGCATAAGCGGGGTGGAGGCGGATGCAAAGCGTCTGATACCCGGTGGCGATTTCCTGTCACCGTCGCTATGGATACGGTCTTCCCAGACTTCGAATGCCGGCGCAATGCTCGGCAATTGGCTGAAGGTGATAAATTACGACAGCCTCACATCCGTGATCAGTCATATTTCGACTGATCCGGATGAAAGATATACGGTATATACACTATCCGGCATCAAGCTACTTTCTGATGTCCGCTCTACCGCAGGATTATCGAGCGGGGTATATATCATAAACGGAAAGAAAACAATAATATCTGAATAAAGAAAATAAGAGGCTGTAAAGAACAACCTCTTATAATAATATCGCTGATAATATCGGCAATGTCCTATGCCGGATGGCTGAAAGCATGAGTGGTTTTCAGGCTTGCTCACGGATGGCGTCGCGGAGGCGGTCAAGGGCTTCGCGGATCACGGAGCGGGGTGAGGCTACGTTGAGGCGCATGAAGCCACGGCCCTCGCGGCCGAACATCTCTCCATCGTTGAGCGCCAGACGTGCGCGGCGCACAAATAGGTCTGTCAGGCCGTCGTGATCAAGTCCGAGATCGCGGCAGTCGAGCCACACGAGGAAGCTGGCTTGCGGGCGCAGTGGCTTGATCTGGGGCATGTTGGCCTTGCAATAGTCAATGACGAAGTCGATGTTGCCCTCGATGTAGCGCAGCATTTCTTGCCTCCATTCCTCGCCCTGACTGAAGGCGGCTATGGTGGCGATAGGGGCGAAAAGCGTCGGTTCGTTCAGTTCGTTGGCTGTCAGCCAGCTGAAGAACCGCTGGCGGATCTGCGGGTCGGGAACAATGGCGTAGGAGCTGACGATTCCTGCGATGTTGAAGGTTTTCGACGGGGCGCCGAATGTGATGCTGCAGGCTGCTGCTTCGGGGCTTACGGATGCAAAGGGTATGTGGCGGTTGTCCCAGAGCGCCATGTCGGAGTGGATTTCATCGGAGATGACGAGTATGCCGCGGCGGTGGCAGAATTCGGCGAGGCGGCGGAGGGTTTCGCGGTCCCAGGTGATGCCGGCCGGGTTGTGGGGGTTGGAGAGGATGAGCAGACGGCATTTTTCGTCAGCGACTTTTTCGAGATTGTCGAAGTCCATGCTGTAGCTGCCGTCGGGGTTTTCCTTGAGCGGGTTGAAGACTACTTCGCGGCGGTTGCCTTCGGGGGTGAGGCGGAAGGGGTGATAGACCGGGGGCTGGATGATCACTTTTTCATCTTCCCTGACGAAGACGTTGATCACCATGCCTATGCCTTTCACTATACCGGGTATGTAGGTGATCCAGTCGCGTTCCACCTCCCAGCCGTGATGGTCGGCGATCCAGCGGATCACGGTGGGCCAGTATTCGGCAGGTTCAACGGTGTAGCCGAACAGTGAGTGGTCGAGCCTCCGGCGCAGGGCGTCGGTGATGAATCCGGGGGTCTCGAAGTCCATGTCGGCCACCCAGAGTGGCAGGAGATCGGGGTCGCCGTAGCGCTCTTCAAGTACGTCGAATTTCAGTGCTCCGGTGCCTTTGCGGTCAACCGGGCGGTCAAAATTATATTTTCCCATTCGTAGAAGCAGAATATGAGCGTGAAGTGATTCGGTTATTGAGCCTGCAGAGCCTGGCGGATGTCGTCGAAGAGATCGTCGACATCTTCGAGGCCTATTGAGAGGCGGATGGTGGTGTCGAGAATGTCCATGTCGCGGCGCTGCTCGTCGGTGAACGGTCCGAAGATGGTGCTCGCCGGGTGGATGGCGAGAGAGCGGTTGTCGAAGAGGTTGGTGGCGCGGCGTATGAGACGGAGATTGTTGATGAAGCTGAAGCAGGCATCGCGGTCGGCGAGGTCGATGGTGAGCATTGCTCCGGCTGTGGGGCCGAACTGGCTGCGGGCGAGATCATGATAGGGGTTGTCGGGCAGCCCTACGTAGTTGACGCGCCTGATGGCCGGAAGTTCGCGGAGGCGTTCGGCGAGGGCCTGGGTATTGGCCGACTGTATGCGGTAGCGGGCATCGAGATTTTCCAGACCGAGGGTCTGCATGTAGGCCGCGTGAGGGGTCATGTATGCGCCGAGGTTCAGGAGCATTTCCGAGCGCATGCGTTTGCCGAAACCCTCGCAGGTGCCGTAGTCGATCACCAGACCGCCTATTGAGGTAGCGCCTCCGGAGAGGTATTTGGTGCTTGAGACTATCTCGATGTCAACGCCGAGCGCATGGGAGTCGAATTCGGTGAAAGGTATGGCCGTGGTGTCGGCTATCAGCGGAATGTTGTGGCGATGGGCAATTTCGGCCAGTGCGCGGAGATCGGCCACCTCCATCTGCGGATTGGTGATGATTTCGAGATAGATGCAGCAGGAGTTTTCATCGACAGTCTTCTCCACTTCGGCAAGATCGGTCAGATCGCAGAGCCGGGCTCCGACGCCGAAGCGGCTGAGGGTCGAGGTGATCAGCGCGTAAGTGTTGCCGAACATGTGGCGCGAGGTGACGATGTTCTTGCTCGCACCTGCCACGGCCATCAGGCAGTTGCTGATAGCGGCCATTCCGGAACTGAATGCAATGACATCTTTGGCCCCGGTCAGATCTTTGATCTTGTTTTCGAAATATATGACAGTCGGATTGGTTACTCTCGAATAGTCCGGGGCCGAACTGCGGCCGCAGAAGGCATCGGCCATGACACTGGCGTTGTCAAACTCATAGGCGGCGGTGTGGTAGACCGGCATACTCAGAGAATTGTAAGCGTCAGGGCTCTGGAAACGTGTGTGGATTGCTCGTGTCTGTTTTTTCATGACGTATGTGTGATGAATTTGTAGCAAAGATAAATATAAAAAACGAAAACCATGCAAACAAAACTCACAGCATCCGCCGTTAGCTTGAGACTTTTTTTCATATCGGCAGGCGCTATTGCATATACGGTGGAAAATCATTAGTTTATGTGGAGAAAAATTCGTAACTTTGCACCCCGAAAAATCAGAATCAATCATTCTCGAAGAGTTTATATAAAAATTTTAGATGATAGCTGTTAACAATTTAGGAATCCAATTCGGCAAGCGAGTGCTCTTTCAGGACGTGAATCTCAAGTTCACTCCGGGCAACTGCTATGGTATAATCGGTGCGAACGGAGCCGGCAAATCGACTCTTATGCGCATTCTCAGCGATCAGCTTTCGCCCACTCACGGCACTGTGAGCCAGGGTCCAGGCGAGCGCATGAGCGTCCTTGAACAGGACCACTTCAAGTTTGACGACTGCACGGTGATGGAAACCGTGCTCCGCGGCCACACTGTGCTCTGGGACATCATGCAGGAGAAAGACGCCCTCTATGCCAAGGAAGATTTCTCTGACGCCGACGGTATCCGCGCCTCTGAGCTGGAGGAGAAATTCGCCGAACTCGAAGGCTGGAACGCCGAAAGCGACGCCGCGGCTCTCCTGAGCGGTCTCGGCATCAAGGAGGAGAAGCACTACACTCTCATGCGCGACATGAGCGGTAACGAGAAGGTGCGTGTGCTCCTCGCAAAAGCCCTTTTCGGAAATCCTGACAACCTGCTGCTCGACGAGCCTACCAACGACCTTGACCTCGACACCGTGGCATGGCTCGAAGACTATCTTTCGAAGTTCGAAAACACTGTGCTTGTGGTCAGCCACGACCGTCACTTCCTCGACTCTGTCTGCACCCACACTCTCGATATCGACTATAACAAGCTCACCCTCTTTGCCGGAAACTACAGCTTCTGGTATGAGTCATCGCAGCTCGCCCTGCGCCAGCAGCAGCAGGCCAACAAGAAGGCCGAGGAGAAGCGCAAGGAACTTCTTGAATTCATCCAGCGCTTCAGCGCCAACGTGGCAAAGTCAAAGCAGACCACCTCGCGCAAGAAGATGCTCGAAAAACTCAATGTGGAGGAAATCCAGCCCTCATCGCGCCGCTATCCGGGCATCATCTTCACCCCCAACCGCGAACCCGGCAACAAGATTCTTGAAGTCAAGGGCCTCACAGCATCGGTTGACGGCGAGATCCTCTTCAAGGATGTCAATTTCCAGGTGGAGAAGGGCGACAAGATCGCTTTCCTCAGCCACGACCCGCGTGCGATGACTGCACTCTTCGAGATCATCACCGGCAACCGCAAGGCTGACGAGGGCACCTATGAATGGGGCCAGACAATCACTACCGCCTATCTGCCGCTCGACAACTCAGCCTTCTTCAACTGCGATCTCAACCTCGTTGACTGGCTCTCGCAGTTCTCCAATGACAGTTCGGAGATCTACCTCAAAGGCTTCCTCGGCAAGATGCTGTTCTCAGGCGAGGAGGTGCTCAAGAAAGCATCTGTGCTTTCCGGTGGCGAGAAGATGCGCTGTATGATAGCCCGCATGATGATGGCCGATGCCAACACTCTCGTGCTCGACTCGCCAACCAATCATCTTGACCTTGAGTCGATCCAGGCTTTCAACAATACTCTTCAGGCCTTCAAGGGCAATCTGCTTCTGTCGAGCCATGACCATGAGTTTATCCAGACTGTCTGCAACCGCATCATCGAGCTTACCCCCGGCGGTACGATCGACAAGATGATGGACTACGACGACTATATCACTGACGAGAAGGTGCTCGCCGCCCGCGAGAAACTCTACCCGCAGAAGGCCTGAGCATCTCCCGCAGACCGTCACTGACAAAATAGAAAACCCGCAAGCGTGAATCGGATTCAGATCACGTTTGCGGGTCTTTTTTCTGCCGTCAGGCAAGGATATGGATATTCCACGGCAAGTCTGTGGATGTCACAACGGTAGAAAAAGCGCTTCGGCCCGACTGCGGACCGAAGCGCTTTTTAGTGATTTGATTTCTTATCTGCGGATGCAGGATACGCTTATTTGCAGATGGCCTGGTGCATTGCCTGGAATGCCTGGGCTATGCCGTCTTTGTCTTTGCCGCCTGCCTGGGCGAATCCGGGCTGGCCGCCGCCGCCGCCCTTGATGGCTTTGGCTGCCTCGCGTACAATTGCTGATGCGTTGAAGCCTTCCTTGACAAGGTCGTCGGTGAAGGCCACGGTGAGCAGCGGCTTGCTTCCCATGTCGACTGTGGCTGCGATAAACGCTGTCTTTTCAGGAGACTGCTGGCGCACTCCGAAGGCGATTCCTTTGACCACATCGGGCATACGGACGCCGGTGAGCGACACGAGTCTGATGTCATTGACGGTCTCGGCTTTGGCAATAGCGTCGGCTGTTAGGTTGCGGATACGTTCCTGGAAATATTCTTCGGCCTGCTTGCGCAGTTCGGCATTTTCCTCGATAGACTTGCGGAGTGCCTGAAGCACGTCAGGGGCATTGTGGAGCAGTTCGCCTACTTCACGCATGTTGTCTGAAAGCTGATCGATCAGATCTTCGGCCACTTCCCCGGTCACGGCCTCGATACGGCGGATGCCGGCGGCGATGCTCGATTCGGAAATGATGCGGATCATGCCGATATTACCGGTGTTGGGCACGTGGGTGCCGCCGCAGAGTTCTACGGAGTCACCGTATTTTACCACACGCACTTCTTCGCCGTATTTCTCGCCGAAGAGAGCCATCGCGCCCATTTCGAGAGCTTCGGCTATCGGCATGTGGCGGTGCTCGTCAAGAGCGATGGCCTTGCGCACGTTGGCGTTGGCGATGCGCTCTGCTTTGCGGAGCTCTTCAGGAGTGACTTTCTGGAAGTGGGAGAAGTCGAAGCGGAGCATTCCGGGCGACACGTAAGAGCCTTTCTGTTCCACGTGTGAGCCGAGCACTTCGCGGAGTGCGGCATGGAGCAGGTGGGTGGCGGTGTGGTTACACTCGGTAGCGCGGCGGTTGGCTTCGTTGATGCGGGCTGTGAATTCGGCTTCCACGTTGGCAGGGAGCTTCTTGCTCAGGTGAACTGCCTGGCCGTTTTCGCGCTTGGTGTCGTAGATCTCGATCTTTTCGTCGGCCGATTCAAGCCATCCGCTGTCACCTACCTGGCCGCCCATTTCGGCATAGAACGGGGTGGTGGAGAGCACTATCTGATAGAACTCCTTGTTTTTCTGAGTCACCTTGCGGTAGCGGAGTATGCGGGTGGGTGCCGAGGTAACATCGTAGCCCACGAACTCGGTCTCGCCTTCGCTGACGGTCACCCAGTCAGTGGCTTCGACAGCCGCGGCGTTGCGGGCGCGGGTCTTCTGGGCTTCCATCTCGACGTCGAATTCCTTTTTGTCGAGAGTCATGCCGTTTTCCTTGAGTATCAGTTCGGTGAGGTCGAGCGGGAAGCCGTAGGTGTCATAAAGCACAAAGGCTTCTTTGCCCGAAATCTCGTTCTTGCCCTGCTTGCGGGCATTTTTGATGGCCTCGTCGAGAATGGCGATACCCTTGTCGAGAGTGCGGAGGAAAGAGTCTTCCTCTTCTTTGATCACCTTCATGATGAGCTCGCGCTGTGCAGCGATTTCGGGGTAGGCTTCGCCCATAGAGTCGATGAGGGTGTTGACAAGCTTGTACATGAAGGCCTGCTTCTGGTCAAGGAAGGTGTAGGCATAGCGGACGGCACGGCGCAGGATTCGGCGGATCACATAGCCGGCCTTGGCGTTGCCGGGAAGCTGGCTGTCGGCGATCGAGAAAGCGATTGTGCGGACGTGGTCGGCGATCACGCGCATGGCCACGTCGACCTTGGCGTCTTTGCCGTATTCCTTGCCTGAGAGCTGCGCTATGCGGCTGATAAGCGGTGTGAACACGTCTGTGTCATAGTTTGATTTCTTGCCCTGAAGAGCCATGCAGAGGCGTTCGAAGCCCATGCCGGTGTCAATCACCTTGGCGGGGAGCGATTCGAGAGAGCCGTCGGCCTTGCGGTTGAACTGCATGAACACGAGGTTCCAGATTTCGATCACCAGAGGATTGTCTTTGTTGACAAGCGATGCGCCGTCGGTCTGAGCGCGCTCTTCATCGCTGCGGAGGTCGATGTGGATTTCCGAGCAGGGGCCGCAGGGGCCTGTGTCGCCCATTTCCCAGAAGTTGTCGTGCTTGTTGCCGTTGATGATGTGAGATGCGGGGAGATGCTTTTCCCAATAGCCGGCAGCCTCGTCGTCGCGTGAGAGGCCTTCGTCAGGCGCGCCTTCAAACACAGTGGCATAGAGACGGGCCGGATCGAGCTTGAGCACGTCCACGAGATATTCCCAGGCCCAGTCTATGGCCTCCTGCTTGAAATAGTCGCCGAATGACCAGTTGCCGAGCATTTCAAACATTGTGTGGTGGTAGGTGTCCATGCCCACTTCCTCAAGGTCATTGTGCTTGCCTGAAACGCGGAGGCATTTCTGCGAGTCGGCCACGCGCTGGTATTTCGCGGCTTTATTGCCTAAAATGATGTCTTTGAACTGGTTCATGCCGGCGTTGGTGAACATCAGGGTGGGGTCATCCTTGATCACCATCGGGGCAGAGGGCACGATGTGATGGCCCTTTGAGCGGAAAAACTCTTTGAAAGATTCGCGTATTTCCTTAGCTGTAAGCATAATTTATGGTGGTTTATTTGATATTTTCAGATATTTTCAGGCCTTCCGGCCAAACAACCCGCAAAGATACGAAATTTTTGCGGGTTTGACATCCTGTCTGGGGCATCTTCTACGCATCTTCGAACAGACGTTTCAGCCATTCGGTGAATGCGCCGTATGCAGAAGGCTGTGAGGTGAGATATTTTTTTGTTATAGCAAGTCCCATCGGAGTGCCGGGAGATTCCTGCCAGGCAAGCCATGTGTGGATGCGGGCTTTCTCATGGTGGACCATTGAATAACGGTTCAAGCCATTGCTCTCCAGATGTGAAAGAGTTTCGTCTACGACCGGCAGAAGATCGTCATCAGCCGGTATGAGCATTGTGGTAAAATGTTCAAGCATACCGTTTGTCCGGTTGTCAGGCATGATCCATAGCCCGAATCTCGGATCTCCTTCTGAAACGGGTTTGAGAATGAGACCTTCCGCAGGGCATTCATCCGGTATATCGCCGTATCTGCCTGACGATGAGAGGATGCTGCGGACTGAGTTCCACCTTGCATTCAGATCTGCATCCGCATCAATTACGGCTCCGATAGTCTTTACTGAACTTTTAAGCCTGACCGGCAGGCCGATAAGCAGGTTTTCAATGCCTTTGCAATCGACTATCCTGAAGTTTTCTTTGATATTGTGCTTATTGCACAGAGCAGCCACGACATGGAGATCGTCATTGCCTTCTACTAAAAGTTCCTGTTTCAGTTCCATTGCTCTTAACGTATTTCAATGTTCTGAGAGGCCACAATTTCAAGTTCGTCAGGATTATATTCTGTCGAGGAAACCGTTCCGTTTCTCATTTCAAGGCGTATGAACCGGCCTTCGTCACGGTTGCCGGGCTGCTGAAGCACTTTGCTGAAACTGCTTATGCAGTCCGATGAATGGGTGGTGGCGAAAATCTGCACATTGAGAGATTTTGACAGAGCGAAGATGACAGTCCACAGTTGCTTCTGCACGGTGTAATGCAGGCCGTTGTCTATCTCGTCGATTATCACGCATCCGTTTTCGGCGTTTACAATCGCAAGGACTATTGACAGTATGTGGTTTATGCCGTCGCCCATGCTTCTGAGCGGCGCACGGCCTTTATGCCCGTTGATCTTGACTATCGGGTAGCGGGTGCGTGAATAAGAGTCTTCGGGGAAAGCTATGTTCTCGATGCCCGGCTCTATGATCTGCAATGCTTTTATTACGTCATCTTCCTTGTCGGTCAGTGAGATGTTGTCCCAGAGTCTGGATGTAGGTTCCGAGTTGTCGTAATCATGGCTGACGCAGATGAGTTTTTCGGTGTCATTCGTCCCGGTTCCGGTGTGCGGATATCTGATGAGGCGTAGATCCCGGTCAAGCGAAATGCGGATTGAAATTTCATCGTTGCGGTTTATTTCAAATCCGATTAAGACTTCCAGATCCGGATGTTCAGACGGATTTTCAATCGCTGTGATACGGTTGAATGTCTGGTTGTTATCCTCAAACGTTTGCTGGATATAGTAGAAAAAGCGGATTGATGTCTGATTTCCGCCATCGCTTATGCGTATGACATTGTCAGGGCTGACCGAGCTGTTTCTGTCGGTGAAAAGCGAGGCGAGAGCCATGAGGTTTCTTTGGCGTATTTCCACCGGGATGTTATACCTGGATGCTATTGTAGAGGCTGTCATTTCTCCTCTGCTATTTAGAATTTCAGGTAGCTGGGCATCAGATAGAAACAGACGCAGGGCTTCAAGCAAAGTCGATTTCCCGACATTGTTTCTGCCGGATATGAGATTGATGCGTGACAAAGCTGGAAGCTGTAGATCAACCAGATTTTTGAAATTCTGAATGTGCAGAGACTTGATCATTGCCAGTGGAAAATTGATAATAAGTAACTCTTCAAAATTAGGATATAATGTACATAAGAGGTTGTTTCTAAATAACGACCTCTAAGTAACTCCAATGGATAAATTGATTTTTCAGAGTTACTTACCGCAAAGATACGAAATTTTTTGGCTTGTCTCCGCATTATCGCACTAAATACGGGCGGGGCGGGGGTAACTTTGTGCGTAAATTGATTTTTAGCTATGAAAATACCTGCTTCTGCCACAAAGGGCAAAAAAAGTGAGCTTGCCCACCGCCTGCCTGTCTCGCAAAAATTTTATAATGAGATTTCCGCCCGCATCAGATCGGCGTTCGCATCTGTCAGCCCGTCAGATGCTCTCGCCGAGTCTGCGATATGCTGCGTGGAGTCATATCTGCGCTATGGATTGTTGCCTTCAGGTGCGGTGGTTGAATCCGTGCGCCTGATGTTTGCCCTGCTTCGGCCGGAGATAGACAAGGCTATGGCCCGTTCGGCGGCGGCCCGCAGGCGCCGACGCAAGCCGCAGACTGAGGAAGCTGTCACTGACGGGGCTGAAAAAGAGCCGTCACCGAAGCCGGCCTGCGATGCCATTCCTGAGTCAGTCAGGAAAATGGCAGGCTCTGATTATGATCCTGAAAAACTTGCAAATATTTTCAAAGCCCTTTCACGTCCCTTTGATGAAGCCGACGAGGAGGGCGAGGAGGAGGCTGAAGATGCCGTGCCGGCCGTCATGCTCAACCGCCGTCAGCGCCGCCGTCAGGAGCGTCTTCAGCGTCGTGAAGCCCGCAGGTCGGCAAAGAGGCGATGAAAAAACATCGGCCGGGCCTAAGCATATATTCGCGGCAAATCACTACATTTGCGGTAAAGTAAGAAACATCATGGAAAATATTGAAAAATCGCTGTCCGACTGGGCTTTTCAGATGAACTGTGCCGTTACCGTGTGTGATGCCGACGGAGTGGTGGTCTATATGAATGAAAAGGCGCTCGAAACATTTTCGAAACACGGAGATATGCGTGGGCGCAATCTCATTCCATGCCATAATGAAAAGTCAGTGAGCATGATCCGGCATATGCTTGCCACCGGTGAGTCAAACGCATATACGATTACAAAAAACGGTGTCCGGAAGATGATCTACCAGACACCGTGGCGCGTTGAGGGACGGATTGCCGGACTTGTCGAGATCTCGATGGTGATTCCGGCTGAAATGCCCCATTATGACAGAGACTGAATCTGATCAGTCCTCAAGATAATAGACAATTGTAGAGACTACGCGGACTTTCTTGATGAAGGGAGTCGAGGAGTCGCTGTCATCAATCGAGAACTGTCCTTGAGATGCGGTCTTGATTTTTCCCACGCGGCTGTCGCTGTCGGCTGCAAACTGATCGGCTGCCGAGCGGGCGTTTTTGGTGGCCTCGGCTATCATTTCAGGCTTTATGGAGTTCAGACCGGTGAACTGATAGTTGATGTAGGAGTTGGAAAATGCGATTCCCTCTTTGAGCAGTTCAGACTGGCGGTTGAGCAGCTCGCGCACCTTTGCCACCTTGGTAGTGGTGACGGTCACCGTGCAGTTGATCGAATAGTTGTAGCTGAACGAGTCGGAGCGGTAGCGGTTCGAGGTGGCGTCATAAGTGTCAGGCGGATTTACTGAAATTTCGTCATCGCTGATACCGTTTGAGGTCAGGAATTTCACGATTTTGGCATTGTTGCCGCTGACCTGGTCATAGATGGTCTGAAGATTGTTGCCTGCCAGTGAATAGGTGATGGGCCAGGTGACGAGATTGGCCTCTACTTCGCGTTCGGCAAGTCCGCGCACTGTCACTTCGCGGTCGCGGAATGCGATGTTGTCAATGCCTGCTTTCAGGCAGAAACCGGAAATCACCATGCCGAGGGCTATGATGCCGGCTGAGATAACAGAAGATGATTTCATAAATGCAGATGAGTTGAATGTTAAGTTGAGATTGAATTTGTGAGGATGGCAAAATTAGCATTATTTATCGGATCACGCCAATAAAGAATGGAAAAATTTGTAAATTTGTAGTTCGATTTTCCTCTATACTGATTTCAAAATAAACGGACGCGAGGGTTATAAGAAAAAATCCTTGCGCCTGACAACTGATGATATGGCAAAAAAAATAGCTGAGACCCCGCTGATGAAGCAATACATGGAGATGAAGAAGAAACATCCCGATGCCATTCTGCTTTTCAGGGTCGGTGACTTTTATGAGACTTTTTCCGAAGATGCGATAGCCGCATCCGAGATCCTCGGCATAACCCTTACGCGCAGAGCCAACGGAGCGGCCCAGTATGTGGAGCTTGCCGGATTTCCGCACCATGCTCTTGACACCTATCTGCCGAAACTTGTCAGGGCCGGCAAGCGTGTGGCTATCTGTGAGCAGCTGGAAGATCCGAAGACCACAAAGAAGCTTGTCAAGCGCGGCATCACCGAGCTGGTTACCCCCGGAGTCTCGATCAACGATACTCTCCTTGACCATCGTGAAAACAACTTCCTCGCGGCTCTCAACTTCGGAAAGCAGACCATCGGTGTGGCCTTTCTCGATATTTCGACCGGTGAATTTCTTGCCGCCGAAGGTTCGGCTGACTACATAGAAAAGCTTCTCGGCAATTTCGCTCCGAAAGAAGTGCTCGTGGAGCGCGGCAACAAGAAACTGCTGGCCGAAAGCTTCCCGGAACACTATCTTGCCTTCGAACTCGATGACTGGATTTTCACCGAAGACGCTGCAATGGACCGTCTGCTCAAACAGTTCGAGACAAGTTCGCTCAAGGGCTTCGGAATCAACGCCATGCCATCGGCTGTCGTTGCCGCCGGTGCCATTCTCCACTATCTTGACATCACACAGCACACCCACATATCACACATCACCTCGATAGCCCGCGTGGAAGAGGAAAAAGCCGTCAGGCTCGACCGGTTCACAGTGCGGAATCTCGAACTCGTGCAGTCGATGAGCGATGACGGCAAAAGCCTCCTTGACGTGATTGACCGCACTGTAAGCCCTATGGGCGCGCGACTGCTGCGCCGGTGGGTGCTCTTCCCGCTGAAAGATGCGCGGGAGATAAACCGCCGCCTCGATATCGTGGAATATTTCTTCCGTGAGCCTTCCGAACGTGATGATCTTAAAGACGCTCTCGCCCAGATAGGCGATCTGGAACGCCTGATAGGTAAAGTTTCGGCCGGACGCGTCAATCCCCGCGAACTGATCCAGATGCACCATGCCCTGTCGATGATCGGGCCTATAAAGGAGATCTGCCTTTCATCGGGCCAGCCCGCGCTCGAAAGCATAGGCCGTCAGCTCAACCCCTGCGCCGAAATGGCCGCACGGATAGAGCGCGAGATAGCTCCTGATCCGCCTACGGCCATCAACCGCGGGCCGGTGATCCGCGAAGGGGTCGACAGCGAACTTGACGAGCTGCGCGAGATTGCCTACAAGGGCAAGGACTATCTTCTGCAGCTCCAGCAGCGAGAAAGCGCCCTGACCGGAATCCCCTCGCTCAAGGTGGCATATAACAACGTGTTCGGCTATTATATCGAGGTCACCAATACTCATAAAGACAAGGTGCCCCCGGAATGGATCCGAAAGCAGACCCTTGTGAACGCCGAGCGCTATATCACAGAGGAACTCAAGGAGTATGAGGAGAAGATTCTCGGCGCGCAGGACAAGATAGCTGTCATCGAGCAGCGCATTTACACCTCGCTGGTCCAGGATCTCTGTGAATACATTCCGGCCATTCTTCTCGATGCCCAGATGGTGGCGCAGCTCGACGTGTTCGGGTCGTTCACACGTGTGGCGCTCGAAAACCGCTACAACCGTCCGGTGGTCGATGATTCTCTTGAACTCTCCCTCGTAGAGGCTCGCCACCCCGTGATCGAGAAAGAACTGCCCCCCGGCGAGCCTTATATCTCCAACTCGGTCTCCCTGTCGAACAACGGCACTCAGGTGATGATGATCACCGGTCCGAACATGTCAGGTAAATCGGCTCTTCTGCGTCAGACGGCACTGAATGTGCTTTTGGCCCAGATCGGTAGCTTCGTGGCCGCTGACAGCGCGCACATAGGTATTGTCGACAAGATTTTCACCCGTGTGGGCGCGAGCGACAATATCTCGCTCGGAGAGTCGACTTTCATGGTCGAGATGAACGAGGCGGCCTCGATTCTCAACAACATGAGCCAGCGGTCGCTGATACTCTTCGACGAGCTCGGACGCGGCACTTCGACCTACGACGGCATTTCAATAGCCTGGGCCATCGTGGAGCACATACACGAGCACGGCGGCATCCATCCGAAAACACTCTTCGCCACTCACTATCATGAGCTGAACGAGATGGAAAAGAGTTTCAACCGTGTGGTCAACTATAACGTGTCGGTGCGGGAGATCGACGGCAAGGTGGTCTTTCTCCGCAAACTCGCCCGCGGTGGCAGCGAACACAGCTTCGGTATCCATGTGGCAAAACTCGCCGGTATGCCCCAGACCATAGTCAGGAGGGCCGATGAAGTGCTCCGCCATCTTGAAAAGGTAAACCGCGAGAGCGACGAGCAGGTGAGCCGAAACCTCTCGGCCGTAGCCGATGAGGCTGAAGGAATGCAGCTGTCGTTCTTTCAGCTTGACGATCCGGTGCTTGCCCAGCTCCGCGACGAGATCCTCGATCTCGACATCAACAACCTTACTCCGATGGCGGCTCTCAACAAGCTCCATGACATCCGCACCATCCTCACCGGAAAATAAGGAGTAGGAACGGCACCGGCGTTCAGTCACGATGCAAGCGCATCGCTACATTGCTCCCCATACTTAGACCTCGTTCCCCGGCCATAACAAATATTGGGGGAACGGGGCCTTATTCCATGATCTGCGAGTACTGTAATGAAATTAGGTAATCGCCATTGAGACAATTGTATAGGTGCGGCGGTTATTCAGTCCGGTGTTCGCGGCGGTAGGCTGTGGGGGAGGTTTTGCGGGCGGCTTTGAAGCATTTCCCAAAGTAATTCAGGTCGGAAAATCCGCAGTCGAGGGCTATTTCCTTGATCGGGCGGTCGGTTTCGCTCAGCAGGGTGGCCGCGCGGCTGATGCGGCTTTCTTTGAGGAAGTCGGCCGGCGTCACGCCGAGCAGCGATTTCATCTTACGGTTCAGGCTGCTGCGGCTTGTGGCTGTAGCGGCTGCCATGTCGTCAATTCCGGCATCGGGGTTGCCGAGGTTCTGATTGATGAAGTCCATGACGCGGCCCATGAAGGCCTCATCGGCGGGGCTGAGGGTTGCGGTCGACGGCTGTTGCTGTTGCTGCGGGGCGCTGTCAGGCGGAGTGGAGAGCTCGGCTGATTCGGTGTGGCTGTCGACGAGCCTGAGATAGGCGGCGAGCAGTTCTTTCTGCTTGCGTTTCATCCTGCGGATGTAGACTATGGTCCAAGTGACGCTCACTATGATCAGGAGGATGGCGAGGATGTAAAGCACATAGGCCGCGGGCGTTTCCCAAAAGGTCGGAGTGACGATCAGGGTCAGAGTTCGTGTGTTGTCAAGCCAGTTGCCGGAGCTGTCGGAGGAGCGGACATGCAGGCGATATTCTCCCGGATCCATGTCGAGGAAGGTCACCGAGCGGTTTGTGCCGAGGTTGTTCCAGTCGCTGTCGTCCATCGAGAACTGATATTGCAGATCTTCGGTTGAGCCGTAGTCGAGTGCGGCGAAATTGATAGTGATATTGCGTTCGTCAGGCGAGAGGATGATGCTGTCCGTGCGGGCCGAAATCAGGCTGTCGGGGCGGTTTTGGAGGGCTACGGAGGTGAAGATGACCGGAGGCACGGGGCGCAAGGCTGTGTCCGCACGGTCAAGGTTGACCGAGATCGCTCCGTCTTCAAGTCCCAGAAGCCACCTGTTGTCGCCGAGCCGTAGCGGAGCGGCCTCGCTGAAGTGCATGTGGCGGTGCCAGAATGATGCGGGATAGGTGACGGTGCGGCCTGAAAGCGGATCAAGGGTGTAGATCATCTTGTTACTGACCACGAGAATGTCGTCTGCACTGCCTGTCGGGGCAAGCGAGAGGGCAACGTCAACGGGCATACCGGTGCGCGTGTCGAAGTGGACGAAGCGCGCGCTGTCGGAGTCGGCTGAGATTTCGGGCGGGAGCATGTTGACACCGTCACTTTCAGTTGCGATGAAGAGTCGGCCTTTGGCATCGGGGAGTATGTTCATGACGGCGATGTTGCCGAGTGAGGAGTCGTCGCCGGGACGGCTGACATGCAGGCGGAAAGATGTTCGGTCGAAGCGTTTCTCAGCGGGAAGGCCCACGGTGAGAAATCCGCCGGTGGTGGCGGCGGTGATAAGGCTGTCGCCTATGATGGCGAGCCGGCGCACACGGACGGCATTTTGCGGATAGTCGGCAAATTGACCGAGGTGGATGAATTCCGGGGCAACCGATGTAGGATTCAGGACACAGTCGATGCCTTTGCGCATGGTTGCAAGCCACATGCGGCCCTGACGGTCGAAGATGATGTCATAAATATCGTTGGCCGCGGGTGTCAGGCCCGGTTTCGCCGGGTCGTGGCGGAAGTTTGTGACAGAATAAGCGTCGGCTGACTGCGGTGTGAGCCTGAACAGGCCGTCGGGTTTGCTGCCGAACCACATGTTGCCCTGCGGGTCGGCCGACATTGAGTAGATCGGAGATCCGAAGCTGACGAAAGAGTCGTGGAGATGTCCGTCACTGCCGAGATACCTGGGCGCGGCGCTGAGATCAGAGTAGACTGCCACGGCTTTGCTGTCGCTGTAAGAAATCCATATACGCCCTTTCGGATCGCGGACGCAGCCGCGGACAATCGAGGGCTCAGGATGCGCGAGATAGGTGTAGGGGAGTTGGCCGAGGGTCAGGCAGAAGGCGCCGTCGTTGCTGCGCAGCCAGATGTTGCCTCTTGAATCAATGGTACAGCAGGTCAGAGAGCCATCAGGAGCATCGATGCGGGCTATCGTGGAGTAGGGGCCTGCGGCAGAGGGGGCAGAGAGGACCGTGCCGTCGCGGGTGATGAGCCAGGCGGTGCCTGTGGAGTCGGCGCGCGAGTAGAGGAGGTCTTCGTTGCGATAGCCGCCGACATTGCCAAGTTTGCGGGTGCCGGGCGAGTGGTATTTCAATTTCGGACGCTCGTCAGTAAAGGCCGCCGATTCGACCGGGTTGGAATCTGACAGCAGGATATATCGGCCGTCGGCGCATTTCAAGACGGTCCGGCCGTCAGTAGCTGTCTGTATCTGACTGACATCGAAGGCCGTGGCGAGTTTCTTTTCAAGCTGTGAATGAATGTCGGTGAAACGGTGGGTGGAGAGGTTGAAATACAGAATTTTGTCGTCGATACGGCACCACAGACCGCCTGTCGATGCGGGTTTGATGTCGCGGAAGCGTTCGGAGTAGGAGCGTGCCTCGTCGTCGATCTGCGGGCGGATGTGTTCGAATTTGTAGCCGTCAAAGCGGTTCAGACCGTTCCATGTGGCAAACCACAGGACTCCGTCACTGTCTTTGGCAATCTGCTTGACCTGACGCTGCGACAGACCGTCGTATTCATCATAGTGTCTGATATGGCAAAACGGAGTCGCGGCAAAGGCGGCAACTACGGCTGTAAGAATCAGAAAAGTGATGAATGACAGGCTGCGTTTCATATCGCAAATATAATGCTTTTAATCGAATCGGCAGTTTGAAAAGCAACAAAAAACAGAGTGCGATTCCATCAACGGGCCGCACTCTGCTATCGCGTATATGAATGTGTGTTTAAAATACTATCGCTGTTCGATAAATTTTAGAAAATAAGCTTCTCAACTTTGATGCTTCCGTCGCTGCAAAGACGGCGGACGATGTTCAGACCTCTCGCGGGAGCGTTCAGACGGCGACCCTGGAGATCGTAGATCTCGATGATCTCGCCTTGGCCGTTTGCGTCAGCTTCAATTTCGCTGATTCCGGTCACAGAACCGTTGATGACGGCTGCTTTGGGGCTGAGACCGCCGAATTCGTTGACAGCCTGGATTGAATAGCCGCTTTCATTGGCACGGCTGACGGCCGGGTCGACTGACATTGAAGTTTCAGTTGTGAATCCGATGACTTCATCGCCCTTGGTGATGAGATAGCAGATGGCATAGGGCACGGCATCCCATGAGATCACGCCATTGCTCAGGCCGGCTGAGGGAGTAGCGCAGGATTCGGTCTTGATGACTGGTTCCCAGTTGTCGGATCCGGAGAGGACGTTGCGCACGGTGTACTGTGCCGCCTCTTCGTCAGTGAGCGAGTTTTTGGCTTTGCCGTAGACCTTTTCGCCGTTGTCCATGTAGTAGTATGTGTCGCGGCGCTGTGAGAGATCGAGGGGATTGCCGTTGGCGTCAACAGTGTTCCAGTCGGCCCAGATTGCGGGGAGTCCGCCCATAGTTTCATACCATCCGGTGGCGGGGATCGTCACTTCGGCGCGGGTGTTGAGGAAGACGGTCTTGGGGTAGTTGTGCCAGGGACGGCCGAGCCATACGGAGGTTTCCGAGGGCACACCGGGAGCTGTGATTGTACAGTTGTTGAAGACATAGCCCCATTTTACGTCCGTTCCGTGAGAGGGAGCCACGATGTAGCCGCCGCTCTTGCGGTTGATGTAGAGGATGGTATTGTCAATGAAGATGTCACCGCTGTTGTAGATGAAGTCTACAGCACCTTCGATGAATGAATTGCGGACATAAGCGCGGTAAGCTGAGGTTGACGGAGTGATCCAGGTGTCCTGATAGGAGAGCATGGCTACGTTGTTGAAGATGGTGCGGTCGCCGGTGGTGTTGAGGGCGAGAGCCTGAGGACCTTCTTGACGTTCGTGGCCGTAGGAGTTTTCGAGAGTGATGTTTTCGAATAAACAGTCGTTGGAATTCACGACTACGGTGGCACCTACGCTTACATGGAGGGCATTGTCACCGCCGCAAAGCTTGTCGTCGAGGATGACGGTTTTGTCACGGTCCTGGCCGATGATGTGGAGCATGGGCTTGGATGCGGGGATGTCGACGTGTTCGTTGTAGTTACCGTTTTTGACGAAGATGAGCCAGGGTTTCACGCGGTTAGCGGGAGCGGCATCGATGGCATCCTGGACGGTTGCGTAGTCACCGCTGCCGTCTTGGGCTACTATAGCGTCAAAGAGACGTGCTTCGGGCTGCGAGCGCTCCATTGTGGTGAATGTCAGAGTGGTGCCTGCGAAGGCGTTGCCGCTGCGGTCGGTGATGGCTCCGGCGGGAACGGTGAACGTATAGGTGGTGTTGTAGTCAAGACTGTTGTAGTTGTAGACGATGCTCTTGCCGCTGAGGGTAGGAGCGATGGTCTCGCCGTTGAGAGTGGCGTTGCCGGTGCCGGTCAGGACTTTTTCGTTGAAAGTAAGGATGATTGAACCGGTTGCGGAAGCTCCGTCAGCTCCGTCGGCGGGGATGGTGCTTACGAGTACGGGGGGAACATCATCGTTGGCGCTTTCGCGGTCGGCGAGGATGTAGAGTTCGGCGATGCTGAGACCGTCATTGTTGCTGGTGTTGCCGACGAGCGGAGAGGTGCGGTCAGGCATGAAGCGGATCCAGACGCGTTGCTGTCCGGCAGCTTCGGCGGGGAGGTTGAACTCGTTGGAAGTCCAGCCTGATTTGAGGTTGTAGGTGCCGAAGGGGTTGAAGTTCTGGCCGTCGGTGCTGTACTGTGCGTTGATGACGGTATAGGAATTGTAGGAGATGCCGAGGGCGGCAGAGAGGACGAGGTTGGTGTAGCCTACGGACGAGAATGACACTTCAAAGTAGTTCTGCTCCGAGAGGTTTTTCCAGATGCGTGCACCCCATTTGCCATTTTCAGCGCCGTTGCCGACACCGCGTGTGAGCCAAGAAGTGGTCTTGCCTTCGGGGTTGCGGAGGCTGAGCAGGCCGGCGTTGTCGCTTTCGGCTTTGTAGTCAGCGGCGCGCTCGCTTGCAGGCTGGTCGAAATAGAAGTCCCATCCGACAATGTAGTCGTCGGCCGAGAACACGGCGGTGAGGTTTTTCTCGCCGTCCATGCGGATTTCACGCGAGGGAGCCGTGGTCTTGTCTTCCCAGTTGTTGAAGGTCAGGATGCGGTTGTTGACAGTGGTGAGCCGGACATCGGTGCCCTCTTCGTAGTAGTGGACGCCATCAACTACGTTGCCTTCCGGGGCGAAAAGCACCTGATTGACATTGGCACCGCCCTCGATTTTGAGGTTGAGGGGGTAGACGTTATTCTGGTCGAAATTGGCGGTCAACTCAGTGTTTTCGCTGATTTCAAACGAGTAGGGGTTGGCAGTTGAGACTGTCTTTCCGGAGGCATCGGTCCAAGAGGTGAAGTGATAGCCGAAGTTTTCAGTGACAGAGACCGTGAGGGCGGTTCCGGCATCGAATTCAGCTCCGCCGGGGGTGCAGGAGATGGTTCCGGCTGCGGGGATAGCGGATTTCAGGCTGAGAGTGTAGGAGGGAACTTCTTCGATCGCACCGCTGATTTTGCCTGAGAGTCTGATGTTTTGGAAAGCATATTGTTTGCTTGCATCAAGGTCCTTGATGTAGATTCTGATAAGGACAGGCCCGTCAGTGGCAGGCAATGAACTGAGATCGTATTCGCAGAGCGAGTAGTAGGGCTCGTTTTTGACGAGTGCGGGAGTGATATTGGTGGCGACAAGAGACTCGGAGCCGTCAACCGTCACGCCAACGTCAAATTTGCCGCCGTTGGTGCCTACGCGGCTTGCCTGAAATGATAATTTCCCGGACTGGAATTTCAGACCCTTTTTGGGACGGATGATGAATGAAAGAGCGTTGGCTTCATCATTTGCCGTGTTTTTGCCGACAACGGGTTCGACCATCGTTGCCGAGATGCCGCCATCGGTACGGATACCCTTGATCAACAGGTTACTGCCGATCGAGAGACTTGCAACCGAGGTTGTGCCGTCAAGCGAGGCAACTGCGTTGAGATCGCTTGTAGGGCCCTTGTCGAAAGGCCATGAGTAATCTATGTCAGAGTCGACTGTGGTGGCGCCGGCTTCCTCGGCGGCGGTCACTGTGAAATAGTCGAGATTCCAGTTGGTTGTGCCTACTGTGGGGAGCAGACGGACGATGACATTGTCTTTGTTGTTGGCTGAGATTGATACGCTTGCTTTGTTATATATGTACCAGGCCGCGCTCGTGTCGTTCGTGCCGCCGTCGAACCATGAATTGCCTCCGTCGACTGACATGATGAGCTTGACGGGAGTTACAACATTGTTGCCCGGAGCCATTGCATAGTCGATGCTGATGCCCTTGTAGCCTTTGGTCGGGAAAGAGAATTCAAAGTAGGCTTTATGCTGCGAGGGATCGGTGTAGTCAGAGCAGTTATTTTCAGCAGAGCTGTTGTCGATGCGGAAAACGTAGTTCTGATAACCTTCGCAGAGCTGCCAGTAGCGGTTTTCGCTGTAAGCCGACATAGAGTAATCGGCTGAATTGCCTACGGCTTCGTCAGGACGCAAGACTGGGACTTGGTCTTTGAACCAGTAGTGGCCGATGGCAGCCCAGGCATTTCCGTTGGGAGTGTAAATTTGCTGAAGGCCTTCGCCTGCGGCTTTGTCATAGCCACCGTCGAAAGTCCAAGAGGCGAGCGTGGTCTGAGCAGAAACGCCCGCGACGGTTCCGGCAGCTATAAGGGCCGCAAGAGCCAATTTCTTTAAATAGTTGGATGACATGGAATAAGGTATAGATTTGGTTATGATGCGTATCAGAGGATCACTTTTTCGGTTTTGACAGAGCCGTCGGAGTAAAGGCTGCGGGCAATGTAGAATCCTGACGAGGGATTACTGACACGGCAGCCCTGAAGAGTGTAGTAGCTCGTCTCGACAATTGTGCGGTCGCCCTCGATTTCAGCTATGCCGGATTCGCCGGAGGCAGTGGCCCAGCCGTGGAAGCGGATGTCGGAAAGGCAGATGGTCTTTCCGGTGGCTGCGGAGTTGTACCAGGGGTAGAAACGCAGACGGAGCGACTTGCCGCCTTCAAGCGAGATGATGGGGCGGACGGTGCCGTCGAGCATAGTGTTGGCGGGCATACTTTTCTTTTCATAGATGAGTTTGGTGTCGGAAAAATCATCTTCGGTAGAATAGTAGACGTGGACACACATTCCGTTGCCGCCGCAGCCACACATGTAGTAGCTGATTTCGTCGATGTTGAGTGTGGTTTCAGGCATGGCTGTGATGCCGAATTCGATGTAGCGGGTAGAGACCTCGTCGATTTCGCCGGCGGGCCAACTGTCGCCCTGAATGACATTGCGCTGAGTCTTGCGCGAGGCCTCGAAGCCGGTGCCTTCGGGCCAGACGGTGTTGGCGTTGGGGTTGGAGTATTTCTGCAAAGTCATGCCTACCCATGATTCCGGGATGACGGTGGCGGGTCCTGAAAGAGTGTAGCTGTCATCTTTTTCAAGGCGCCAGTAGGCGGTGACTTCGGTGCCACCTGAGAGCTGGACGGCAGAGGCGGTGACGGGGACCTCTGTGGACTTGCCTCCGGCGCTAACAATGATTTTCGCATCGTTGTTGTCAGATTCAAGAGTCATGCGGACAGAGAAGCGCCTGATGATGGTGCCGCCTTCGTAACTGACGCTTGCACTTTTGCTCCATTCGGTCAGATCGGTCGAGACTTCGGCATTGCCTTCGGCTGTGACGGTGAGCTGACCGGCTGCGGGAGTGAGGTCAAAGGCTGTCACCATGAGTTCCTTGGTCAGAGTCTGACCTACATAGCCCCGGCCGAGGTCGGCGGCAGAGGGGCTGACGCTGAGGTCGGAGGTGAGACGGATGTGCTCGGACATGACACCGGCTTCACGGCAAAGGCCTGCGAAGCGGCGGGCGATCAGGGCGGCACCTACGGCGCTGAGGTGGGTGGAGCCGTCGCCGTCACTGAGAATCGAATGGCAGTCAGAGTCGCCGTAGCTGAGATAGAGGTCGGCTGTGGCGGTAGTGAGGTCAATGAAGGGAACGTTCATCTCGTTGGCAACCTGCTCCATCTGCCAGACATAGTCCATAGAATTGTCAGATGCAGCTACTTTCTGAGAGGTTAAAACGCCGCTTGAGGTCAGTTTCGAGAAATTGTCACCGAGGTCGTGGCGGCCGTTGCGGCGGATGTCGTTGCCGGAGAAGTACATGCGGCAGATCGGGCCGACAAGGATAGGGATGCAGCCGGCATCGCGCGTCTCGGTGACGTATTTGCGGAGATATTCTTTATATGTGGTCGAGGGGTTGGTGCCACGGTAGTCTGTTGCGGCAGCCTGAGCGTCATCGCCGATGGATTTGTAGTAGGCAATCAGTTCGTCGCCGTCCATGCCCTGCGTCTTTTCATCGTTGTGAGCGAACTGGATGAGGACGTAGTCGCCGGGCGACATCTGAGTCTTGACAGAGGTCCAGAAGGCGGCTTCCTTATAGAAACTTTTGCTTGAAGCGCCGTTTTTGCCGCGGTTGTTTACTTCGATTCCATCGAGGAACTGTTGGAGATACTGACACCACCCTCTGGTGATGGTGGCCGATTCGTCGTAGTTGGCCATAGTGCTGTCACCGATGGTGTGGACCTTTTTCGCAGCATCGGCGGACTGAGATCCTCCAAAGATCAGGGCGGCTGCCGCGAGCAGGGATGCAAAATTTTTCATGGACTTATTGAGTTTGAGATATTGATTTGTGATGCAAAAAATGTGCAATTGTAATAGTGCAAAATTATCTCAAACTGACCTCAAAGGAGGGTAAAAAAGATTCAAAGCAGTGGTGATAAAAGGTAAAATCGTGTCAAAAGCATTGATTTTTAGCTCTTGACACGATTTTACGGTTTGATGTAGCCTGTAAGGCGAAACTTTTCTGCTTTGTCAGGAAAAATTTATCAGTTCCTGCGACCGGGACCGCCACCGGGACCGCCACCGGGTCCTCTGCCGGGTCCGCCGCCAGGTCCTCTCATGAAGTCGCCTCCGCCTGCGGTCGAGGGCTCGTTGCCTTTGCCGAAGGTGTTGAAGCGGTAGCTCAGAGTCACCATGAAGTAGCGGGTGAGAGAGTTGTAGCGGGTGTCGTCGATATAGTTGGCGGTGACGTTGCGGCGGATGTTGTTGCGCTGGTTGAGGAGGTCATAGACTTTCACGGCGAGAGTCAGGGCCTTGTTGCGCAGGAACTGCTGGGAGAGGGTGGCGTTCCACATCCATGTGCGTGTGTCGTAGCCGGCGGCATAGCCTGAGGTGGCCGAGTAGTTGATGTCGGTCTGCAGGGTGAGTCCCCAGGGAGTGTAGTAGGTGCCGTCGAAGCGTCCGCCGTAGGTGTGGACTGTCTGGTCGGCGTTTTTCTGCACACTGTTGAAAGTGGTTTCGACCGAGTAGCGCGGACGCAGTTCGAGTTCGAAATGGTCGGGGCGGAAGGTGATGCCCGGACTTTCGTTGATTCTCAGGGAGAGCGAGGCGTTGCGCTGGCCGTTGTTGAAACCTACCGAGCGGTTAGCGTTGACGAAGACGTGGTTCGAGATGCTCCATTTCTTGTTGCGCAGGGGCATGGAGAACATGTTCATCACGCGGCCGCTCCAGACGCCGTTGACGTTGGCGTAGGTTGTTTCGCGCGTACCGTCGTCCTTGATTTGCGATTTGGAGATGATGGAGTTCTGTGTCATCTGGAAGTCGCCCATGAGCATGATGCTTCGCTGCGATTCGGTGTTGAAATCCTGGAAGCGGATGTTGACGTTGTGGGTGAACGATGGATCGAGGTTGGGGTTACCCTGGATGATGTTGGTCGGGTTGGAGATGTCGGCCACAGGCTGCAGCTGTGCCATAGTGGGCTGCGAGGAGCGTCCGCGGTAGTTGAGCTGGATGGAGCGGCGCTTGCTGAATTTGTAACGGTAGCGCAGGAAGGGGGCGTAGTTCCACACCCAGCGGTCTATGTTTTTGTCGGAGTTGTCGAGGTAGATCGACTTTGACATCTGCGGCACCAGCGAGAGTCCTGCTTCGAGAGTTGAGTTTTTGGTAACTTTCTTGTAGCCGAGGCGGATGTTCTGGTTGAAGGAGTTGTTGCGGTAGCGGTTCGAGTAGTCCGGATCGGGCTCGATTGTGGTCAGGGTGCCGTCGGGGTTGAGTGTCACGGGTGGCATGATGTCACCGTATTCGTAGTCATCAGGGATGTTGTAGACGAGCTTGTCGGCGTTGTTCCAGCGGTAGTTCATGCGGTAGCTGAAGGTGAGGAAGTTGCCATTGCTAACGTTGCCGAGCGGTTCGGTCCAGGTGAACTGGCCCATCACCTGGTTGCTCCAGGTGTGGTTGTCGTTGTACTGGTCGAGCAGGTCGGATGTGTCCTGGGTGTTGTCGGCGTCTTCGTCCATGATATAGCGGATGAAGTCGTTGACCGATGTGCCGGTCTCGATGACGTTGGAGTATTTATACTGTCCGGAGATTGAGAACGAGCGTCCGCGGTGGCGCTTGAAGTTGTGGGAGTAGATGAGCCGGCCTCCGAATTCATATGAGTCGCCGTCGCTGCTGCTGCGGGCATTGTTTTTACTTGCCTGCACCATCGAGGAGTTGAAGTAGTCGGTCAGCTCATGGTCTTCAGATTTGTTGAAGTTGAGCGAGAAGTTGGGGCGGAATTCGAGGGTGTTGAATGAGTCGGGCTTCCAGAGCACACGGAAGTCGCCGCGGAAGTTGTTGCCGCGGTCGCGGACAGATTTGTTGATTTTCGAGTATGTGGAGTAGTCTTCGAAAAGATACTGGCGTTCCTGCTTGGTGATGGTCTTTGCGTCGGTGTTGCTCCACATGATGTCGCCGCCTACGCGGATGATCTCTTCCTTGCCCACGTTGAAGTTCAGGCCGAGGGCGCGCGATTCGGTGATGCCGTTGTTGCCTCCGAAGCGGCGGAAGCGGCTGCCGTTGCTGTCAGTGAAGCCTATCTGGTTGGTGTTGTTGAAGTTGCCGAGGAGTGTCACCTGGTTTCCGTTCCAGAAACGGTTGAGGTTGAAGGAGCCGGTGTAGCGGTCATCGGTGCCATAGCCTGCTTCGGCGGTGCCGAACCATCCCTGGTCCATGCCCTGTTTGAACGTGAGGTTGATGACGGTCTCGTCTTCTCCGTCATCGACACCTGTGAGGCGGGCCATGTCGCTTTTGCGGTCAACCACCTGGAGCTTGTCGATGAGGTTGGCGGGAAGGTTTTTTGACGCTACCTGGGGGTCGTCACTGAAAAATTCCTTTCCGTTGACAAGGAATTTGCTGACGGTCTTGCCGTTGGCTGTGATTGATCCGTCGGTGCCGACTTCAACGCCCGGAAGACGTTTGAGAAGGTCTTCAACCACGGCGTTTGGCTGGGTGTGGTATGAATCGGCGTTGTATTCAACGGTGTCTTCCATCACTTTGATGGGGGTCTTGACGGCGACCACGCTGACTTCGCCGAGCATGTGGGATGATTCCTTGATGTTGAGGGCTCCAAGGCGGAGGTTGGATGCTCCGACGGTGACGGGTTTTTCGAGATCGGCATATCCGATGTAGCTTACGGTGAGAATATATTTTCCGGCTTTTACGCCTGAGAGTGTGAATTTGCCGTCGATGTCTGTTGTTGTTCCGGCTATGAAGGTGCTGTCTTTTGCAGTTACGAGTTTGATGGCTGCTTCAAGGAGCGGTTCCTGTGTGTCGAGATCTTTCACGATGCCGGTGATGTTTGCGGCTAAAGAAGTGGTGAATGAAATCAGAAGGAGGGTGAACAGCAATGTTAAACGGTTGAAACGTGTCATTCTTTTCAGTTCTCTTTTTCAGTTCTGTTGGTTGGTGGATTATTGTTGACTGTCAATTCTGACCGTAAAATTACTCAAAAGTTTAATCGGGCTAAGGCGCTTATCTACCTATGGGGTGCTTTAGACGATGAATCGGGGAAAAAACTGTGTCTGTTAAAATGTGTTATCGGTCTGCCGGTGCCGTCGGGCGATGGCGGAGAGGGCAACGTGTCGTGATCGGCGGCTGCGTGACGGTGTCAGCCGGAGGGCGAAGAGGTGATCATAAAAGATCAGGCGGCCCTATGGACAGCATAGGGTCGCCTGGTTGTTTTATGCTTTTTCCGTTGAAGGGTTTGCTGAATGGTGTGATTATTCAGAAACAACTTCGAAGGGCACGTTGACAGTAACATCGCGGTGGAGCTTGATGGTAGCTGTGTAGTTGCCGACTTCTTTGACGGGGTCGAGCGAGATGAGCTTGCGGTCCACGTTGTGGCCGAGTTTTTCGAGAGCTTCTGCAATCTGGATAGCGTTTACAGAGCCGAAAATAGTGCCGGTTGAAGAGGTCTTAGCACCGATAGTGAGCTTAACGTCCTGAAGAGCGGCTGCGGCAGCTTCTGCTTCAGCCTTGATGCGGGCGAGCTTGTGGGCGCGCTGACGCTGGTTTTCAGCAAGAACTTTAAGAGCTGATTCGGTTGCAATCACGGCTTTGCCGGTCGGGATAAGGTAGTTGCGACCATATCCGTTCTTGACTTCGACTACATCGTCTTTGTAGCCAAGGTTGGCGATGTCTTCTTTGAGAATGATCTTCATAATTCCTGATAGCTTTTAAAGTTATTTCATCAAGTCGGTAACGTAGGGGAGGAGGGCAAGGTGGCGGGCGCGCTTAACAGCCTGAGCCACACGACGCTGGAATTTGAGCGAAGTGCCGGTGATGCGGCGGGGAAGGATTTTGCCCTGTTCGTTGAGGAACTTTTTCAGGAATTCGGGATCCTTGTAGTCGATGTATTTGATTCCGCTTCTTTTGAAACGGCAATATTTTTTCTTCTTAACGTCTACCGACAGGGGAGTGAGGTAGCGGATTTCAGATGCTTGTGCCATGATTTAGTTCTCCTTTGCTTCTTCAGTGACTGTGGTTGTTTCTTTAGCGCGGTTGCTGCGACGCTTTTCGGCGTATTCAGCTGCATACTTGTCGAGACGGAACACGAGGAAGCGAAGCACGCGTTCGTCGCGGCGGAATGCGGTTTCAAGTTTCTTGACGAGGGTGGGATCGCCGTCGAACTCAACGAGTGAGTAGAAGCCGGTAGATTTCTTCTGGATGGGATAAGCAAGCTTGCGAAGGCCCCAGATTTCTTCGTTTACGATTGATGCGCCGTTGTCGGTGAGCACCTTCTCGAATTTTTCTACCGCTTCCTTCATCTGCTGGTCAGATAAAACGGGAGTTAAAATGAAAACGGTTTCGTAATGCATTTTGGTTGATTAATTATAGTGATTGGTGTTTGTTTCGGTCCGCCGGAAATTCGGCGGGCACACTTTTTCGGCTGCAAAGGTAGTGATTTTTCGGTAACCGGCAAAATTTTTCTGATAAAGTTTGCGCGCAATTGCGTTAAAAAGAGGGCGTTTAATGACAAATATTTGGAAAAGGGGTCTTGCTGTTACCGCTGTCGCAAAAAAAGTAACGACTGTCCGGCCAGTCGGCTGAACAGTCGTTACATAAGCTACTATCGGTGCGGGTTATTGGAATTCTCCTTTGTGGGTGGCTGTGATTATTTCATTTTGTTGAATTTCAAGCCAGAGAAATCAAAGGCTGTCGGTGACAGGAGTGTGATGACGTTTGGTTCGTTTTTGGGAGCCGGTTTTGGCCGTGCGTTCGGGTCACGAACGCCATTACGGACGGTAACTGTGATTTTGTCAAATACTACAGTTTTCCCGACAACTTTTCCGGAGTAAATGTATTCAAAATGATAAACCTTACAGTCTCCCGGTGCGATATCCTGAGCCATGTTCATTATAACTGTGCCGTTGCCTCCGTCTGTGAATGTAGCACTTGCGACCATCGTGCCGGTTTTGCCCAGTCCTAATTTGGCCAACGTCGTGTTTGCCCTCCAAATACTTCCGTCGTTGCTGACAAATGTGCTGAAAGTGTCGTCTTTCTTGTCTTCCGGAACCGTAGTCGTAGCGGGGCATTTCTCTGAATCCTGTGGCTTGGCGGTGGCGACAGGTTTCGGAGCCGCTGTCGGAGTATCGTTATCAGGCAGTTCCCGTAGGCGCTTGATAGCGTCGGGCACACCACCGGGGTTGGTGCAGATAGCGATTATTTCTTGCACAAGGCCTCCGTCAGCCGTAAATGTCTCCGTTTTTTCTTTGTCGGGCTTATCGTTATTGCCATTGTCTTTATCTGGTAAAAGGCTTTTGACAAGTGTCAATTTATGGCCGTCGGGGCCTATGAGCCGGTCGAAAGTGGTCAGACCATAGGTCACGAGAGAGCCGTCGGGCTGAGGAATGATAATGGCCTCACCTTTTTTGCCTAAGGTGTTTTCCCAGTCAACAAGGATGATACCTTTCTTAAGGCGGGGATTGGTTATGCGAAATTCTTCGGAACTTGAAAACAGCATGTGGTGGCGATATTTGCCGAACCCCGGAGCCGTTGTCCCCTTGAATTCGCGGCTGAGTTTCTTGGCCCGCATGAAATCGCTCGGAAGCAATTTGAATTCAGATCTTTTTGTTGTGAATGTCTGAGTGAAGTCGGGACGTGAATTTATGAAATCCAGCTCCAGATACATCTGATGCTTGCTCATGTCTTCCTTGTCATTCATTTCATAGATGCCTGCCAAAGGGATTGAAGCAGAAGCGCCTGTTGCTGTGACAGTCATGACGGCAATACACAGTGTGCGGAAGGCTGAGATCAGAGTTGTTATTTTCATATGGATTTTTATGTTTATATTTGTTATCACTCCCAGCCGTCTGTGTCAAAGCCGGAGCCGGAGTTTGCGGACATGTAGAGTTTTCCGTTGATATAGACGCCGTGCTGACCGACGATATCCTCATAGACAATGATAGGGTTTTTGAGCTTTACGCCGGTATTCTTGCCATATTCCACCTGCTCGGTGAGGAGGAGATAGCCGTCTTTGGCCACACCTTTATAATAATACTGGTAGCCTCTGAGCCGTCCGTCGTTATAGACAAGTGAAATCGAATTGAGCGCTTTGACTTTGTCGCCGCCCGCCTTCCAGAAAGACCATCCGGAAGTCTGCTCGCAGGCCTCTGTTACATCGGTGTTGAAGAGGTTGGCTTCGTTTGGTTCCTTATCGGCGAGCTTAGGTGCGGTGAGTGGATATTTTGAGTCGAAGAGACAGATAGTTTCTATATAGCCTTCTTTGCCGGTTACGATATTGCGGGCTTTGACCCAGCCATTGGCCGGAGTGTCTGTGAGGCAGAAAATTTCTCCCATGTGGGTGTCGGCAACTTTAGCCGACCGGGTGTCCGGGGCCGACTGCAAGTTGACACCGGCCATTTTAATAGTTACATATTTTCCGTCGGAAGTTGCTTGGGGAGTTTCAGAAGCTGCGACTGAACTCTGTTCCGGCAATGATGTGTCAGGCATTTCTTTAAGGCGTTTGATGGTTCCTTTGAGATCCGGACCACAATTTGTCTTTATTTCTTCGACAAAGGATGCTGTGGCTGATCCGGATAGGGCATAGTCAGAGAAGTTTCTGCCGAAGTCGGGCGGCAGCAGGCTTTTGACAAGTTGCAGTTTGTGGCCGTCAGGACTGAGGAGGCGGTCAAATGAAGTCAGTCCATAAGTGATGATAGAGCCATCGGACTGTGGAATGATCACAGCTTCACCTTTGATGCCGGCTGTATTTTCCCAGTCGACCAACACCACACCTTTTTTGAGACGCGGATTGGTGATACGGAATTCTTCGGTGTTAGAAAATAGAGTCTGCTGGCGATATTTTCCGAAACCGGGGGCCGATGTGCCTTTAAATTTCTGTGACAATTTTTTTGCATTCATGAAATCAGCAGGGAGCAGTTTGAATTCGGCTCTCTTGCCAGTGAATGACTGGGTGAAGTCCGGACGGGAGTTGATGAAGTCAAGCTCCAGATACATCTGGTGTTTACTTAAATCAGGACGTGCATCCATTTCGTATATGCCAGCCAAGGGGATCGAGGCGAATGATGTGGCTGTGGCAAGCGCCATCATGGCGATGCACAGTGTGCGGAAGGCTGAGTTCAGAGTTGCTATTTTCATAAGTGGATTTTTTTATTTCAGATTTGTTTTTATTCCCAGCCGTCTGTGTCAAAGCCGGCTCCGGAGTTGGCGGGGATGAAGAGTTTGCCGTTGACGTAGACTCCGTGACGGCCGGCGATGTCTTCCCACACGATGATTGGCGATTCGAGTTTAGTGCCGTTTTCTTCGCCATATTCCACCTGTTCGTCAAGAAGCAGGTAGCCGTTTCGGGCTACACCTTTATAATAGGTCTGGTAGCCTCTGATGCGGCCGTCGGTGTAAACGACTGATTCTGAGCGAAAGGCTCTGACATCATCTCCGTCGCCTACTTTCCAGAATGACCATCCGAGAGCCTGCTCGCCGGTTTCGGTTGTCTCGGTGTTGACGAGATAGGCTTCATCGACTTCCTGTTCGGCGAGTTCCGGCGCGAGGAGGGGGAATTTTGAACGGGCGAAGGCAAGGGTGTCAAGATAGCCTTCGGCGCCGGTGGCGATGTTGCGGACTTTAACCCATCCGTCGGCCGGAAATTCCATGAAGCGGAAGATTTCGCCCATTGATGTCGGGGCTACTGTTTCGGATTTTGCGTCGGGCGATGATTTCAGTTCGATTCCAGCCATCTTGACGGCTACATAGGTTTCAGGGACTTCTTTCGAACACGAAGCCGTGAGGATGGTTGCTCCGACGGCAATAAAGAATGCTATTTTACTTAAAATTGATTTCATGGAGTGGGGGAAATGAATTGGTTTGTGCTCCGTATGCCGGAGAATAACACTTCAAAATGGAAAAGAAGTGGCGATAAGAGAGTGTTCCAAATCGGTCACCCCCTGATGCCGGGATCAGGGGGTGTGGCCGGGAGTTTTGGGGAATATATAATGATTAAGTCAGGTTACTTTTTATTGCTCTCTATCATTTTTTCATTGACGCGTTTAATAAGCGCTTCATATGCTTCGACCTGAGAGTCGGAAACCACCCGTTTGGAAGCGGTTGCCATAGATTTCGCTGTGCCTGAGAGTCTCATGAACATACGTAATGAGGCGCGATATTCGTCACGCTGCTCTTCGGTGAGCTTGTCCCACTCTTCAGACCCTGAATAGGGTATGTCGGAGTTAAAGTAATAACCTTCCATGAGGTCGAGCATTTCGTCAAAATCCTGGGGTGTAAGGCTTTCGAATTCCTTTGAATCAAGTTCCTGGGCGCGTTCAGGGTTCCAAGAAGCGCCACCGCAGGCGGTAAGGATAGTGCATGACAGACAGATTGCAGCAAGATAAGAGAGTAGTTTTTTCATGTGATGAGTGGTTTATAAATTGTTATTGATTGTGCAGGGACTGACGATGGGGGGTGGCGATGGATTGCAGATCAGATGCGCGAAGTGGGGAGCAGCCCGTGGTTGACTGCGTTGAGTACTAATTCTGCGGAGTTGCGTGCGTGGAGTTTGCTGAGGAGGTGGCGGCGGTGGGTTTCGATGGTGTTGGAGCTCAGTCCCATTTCGGCGGCAATGTCATCAGTCTTTTTGCCAGAGGCTATGAGGCGGAGCACTTCGAGTTCCTTGGGGCTTGGCATTTCATAGGTTTCAATCAGGCGTCGCAGTTGCTCGGCCCGTTTGCAAAAATATGTGCCGCCATCGGCCACACGGCGTATAGCGGTGGCAATTTCGGACGAGAGCACGTCTTTGAAGAGTATGCCCTCGACTCCGGCATCAAAATAGTCTTTGATTATCCAGAGTTCTTCATGGATTGTGTTTACGATGATTTTGATGCCCGGACAGATCTGACGTATTTTGCGAAGAAGTGTTATGCCCGGCGCATCAGGCAGTTCGACGTCAAGCAGGCAGAGATCATAGGTGCGGAATGACGCCTGAGAGAGGGCTTCGGCAGCGGTCATGGCTCCATCCACATGACATTCCTCTCCGAGAATGTCCTCAATGAGGTGGCGCATTCCGCGGAGCACAATATCATGGTCATCGACCAAGAGGATTTTCATATCAGATTTTGCCATAGGAGGGTGGTGAGAACGTTGTCTAAATATTTCACACCACAAAATTAGGCAAATGCGTTGATATATAAATCACGGAAATCCGTGAGTGCGGTCAATTTTATTTAAAAAATTTGACGGACATGTGGTTGGTTCCGTTTTTTTCGAAGAAGTTGAGAGTGCCCTGAAGGGCTTTCACGCGGCGGTTGAGATTTTCAAGGCCGAGTCCTCTGCCGGGTGTGACGGCCGAGGGGTCAAAGGGGGAGCCGTTGTCGGTGATGTCAAGCGTGATTTCTCCATCGGATTCCGTCAGGACTACCGTTGCACCGGTGGCGGTGCTGTGATGGCGCAGGTTGCCGGTCCATTCCTGGATGATGCGGTATAGGTTGATGGATTTTTCAGGGTCGATGTCAACAGTGTCAGCTGAGGGCAGGTAGCTGACGAATCCTTCGCTTTTCTGGGCGTAGGCCGCTATGAGCTGAGTGAGAGAAAGTCCGTTGAAGCGAGGCGGAAGGAGCTCGTGGGATATGGAGCGGACTTCGTTTCGGGTGGTGCGGATCATTTCGGAAAGTTCTCCGGTGTCACAGCGGCCTGAGGCCAGTGTGAGTTCAATGCCGAGAAGGTCGTTGCAGACCCCGTCATGGAGTTCATGGGCGAGGCGTCCGCGTTCCTGCTCGATTCCGTCGAGTCTGGCTCGGATGTTTTCGATTTCTATTTTCCGGCGGCGCGCCCGCAGATAGATTGTCAGAAGGAGTGAGGCTATTATCACGCCTGCCGTTATGAGAGCGATGATTGTGTCGCGCCGCGATTTTTCGGCTTGCAGATTGGCTATGGCGAGTTCTTTTTCGGCGGTATGATAGCGGATGTTCAGGTCGGAGATCTGATCGTTGATGTCGCTCTGGTGGATGCTGTCGGCAATGGCGATGGCTGTCTGATAGGCTTCGTCCATTTTCTCAATGTCGCCCAGCCCTTTGTAGTTGAGGGCTATGCGTTGCCAGAGGCGGTCGAGCGGCATGAAGGGGCGGGAGTCCTGCATGGCCAGGATTTTTTTCTGGATGTCAAGGCTTTCTCGATAACGGCCCATGTCTGTGAGTATGACAAAGCTCTGTTCGAGGAAGCCGATGGATTCTACTGAGGCTTCCGGAACTTTGTCAAGCACGGCGTTTCCTCGGTCAATGTAGTATCTGACGGAGTCGGGGTGGCCGAGGCGGTTGTGCATGGCGATTATCGGGGCATAGGTCTTGAGTATGTAGCGTGGGATTCCTTTCTCTTCGGCTACTCCGATGATGTAGCGCTGGGTCTGGAGGCCCCGGTCGTGGTGTCCGGCAAGGAAGAGGGCAGAACCGAGCGATGTGGCTGCATAGATCTGGGTCTGGATGTCATCTGTCAGACGTGCTTTTTCGAGGCCTTTCTCCGCAAATGAGACGGCTTCGTCAAAACGGGCCTGGTTTGCAAACAGGACGGCTATAGAGGTGAGTATGCTGGCTTCGAGATCAGGCGAATCGCTCGACTGAAGCATGGCGAGTGCCCGGTTGTAGCAGATCAGGGCCGAGTCTGTCTGCTGGTTGACGCGATAGGTCACGCCGAGGTCAGAGAGAGCGTTGACGCAGGCTATGGTGTCGGCTGCCTCTTCGGCTGTTCTGAATGCGGTTTTGAAGTCGGCTATGGCGGCGGCATTGTCGCCGAGGGAGAAGTGGGCATTTCCACGTATGGCCAGCAGATATGATTTCTGACTTGATGCTTTGGCGGGCATCCGGGCAAGCGCATCGTTGCAGAGGATGATGGCGCTGTCTGGGTTGACGTTGACGTAAGAGTCGATGTGTTGAATGGTCTCCTCGTCGATCTGTGCTGCTACGGGCAGGGTTGCGACAGTTGACAGAAGTGTCAGAAAAAGCAGAAAGGTCTTGGTGCGGTTCATATTCAGAAGTCGATTGTGAGCCGGAGGTTTACTTGACGGCGGGTTAGGTAGTTGGGGACGGCATACTGGATGTTGTTGACATCGGTGACCCAATAGTAGGAGGCTACGTTGGATATGTCGAAGAGGTTGAAGAGGTCGAGTCCGAGCCAGACGCTTTTGATGTGGCGTCCGAAGCCTGAGCGCGATTCACCCTCTTTGAGTTCGGGCAGCAGGGCGTAGGAGAGGCCGATGTCGACACGTTTGTAGGCCGGCATACGGAAGTAGCCCTTGTCGCGTGAGGAGCGGGGTGCGGTGGATGGCAGTCCGTCCATGAAGATTCCGCGCAGGGCGAATTTGAGGCGTGGGAATTTCGGGAAATAGTCAGTGAAGAACATGCCGAAGCTGTAGCGGCGGTCAGTAGGGCGGGGCACTTTTACGCCGTGGAGGTTCTCGCTTGTCTTCATGAGCGAGAAGCTGATCCAGGAGTCGCTTCCGGGCACGAACTGTCCGAAGAGTTTCATGTCGATGCCGGCGGCGTAGCCTGAGCTTTCGTTAAGGCCGGAGTAGACGATCTTCAGGTTGTCGATTTCGTAGGGGACGAGGTTGGAGAGGGCTTTGTAGTAGATTTCGCCTGAGAGTTTGAAGGGGCGGCTGAGGGCGCGGAAGGTGTAGTCGGTTCCGGCTATGAGGTGGAAGCTCCGCTGCGATCTGATGTCGGAGTTGAGCAGGATGGTGCGGTTGCCTTTGTCGTCGATGACCGGCACGCGGTATTCTTTGTAGAACGGCGACTGGTAGTAGAGTCCGGTGGCGAAGCGGATGGCCCAGGAGGGGGCTTTGTCGGGGATGAAGCCGATGTTGAGGCGCGGGCTCAGGAGCAGTTCCTTGTTGAAGCTCCAGTAGCTGAGGCGCAGTCCGGCGTTGACGGTGAGGAAGCCGGCTGAGGTGGGGAATTTCCAGGCGTCCTGGGCGAAGGCCGAGAGGCGTGTGGAGCTGAGGTCGTGGCGGGAGTCGAGGTTGTAGACCATGCGGAGTTCCGAGCCTGTGGCGGGGAGGGAGAAGCCGGCAGAGTCGCGCAGCTCCCATTCGCGGCTGCGGTCCATGATTTTTTCGCTCTGGAGGCCGATGCCGTAGGTGAGGGTGTGGCGCGGGTTGAGGGCCGACTGTCCTTTCAGGGCGAGGGAGAGCACGGAGGCTTTGAGGCGGTTGCGGGCGTGTTCGTGATAGCGCCCTACGCCGAGTTCGCCGCCGACGTCGGAGGTGCCGGCCTGGTCAAGCCAGTATTCGCCGGAAATGTCGTAGGCCACGAGTTCATCGGTCAGATAGCCTGATGCGAGTAGCTGTAGGTTGGTGCCCCGGTTCACGCGGTAGTCGAGCGAGAGGGCGCCGAAGTAGGTGTCGAAGCGGTCTTTTTCATGGCCGTCGAAGTAGACGGTGAATTTTTTGGCGTCGGCAGTGGTTCCGAAGGTTGTGGTGCGGTTCTGAGGGGTGAATTTATACTGGTTGAGGCCGATGTTGCCGAGGAAGGAGGCTTTGAGTTTTTTGGAGAACTGCCAGGTCAGCGATGTCTGGTAGTCGAAGAATGTGGGGTCGTATTCGCCTTTTGTGTCCATTGATCCGAGCAGCGAGGAGTTGCGTTTGTAGCGGATGCCGTGGAGCTGGGAGAATTTTCCGGATGCCTGGCCGATGGAGAGAGAAGCGCCCATGAGGCTTGCGCTGAGAGAGCCTTCGAATGACTGGGGCTGGCGGTAGGTGATGTCGAGGACAGATGACATTTTGTCGCCGTATTCGGCGGGGAAGCCTCCGGTGGAGAAGCCGATGGAGCCTACAAGGTCGGGGTTGATGATGCTGAGGCCTTCCTGCTGGCCTGAGGTGATGAGCTGCGGGCGGTAGACTTCGATGCCGTTGATGTAGACGGAGTTTTCGTCATAGGAGCCGCCGCGGACGGAGTACTGGGCCGACATTTCGTTTGATCCGGTGACGCCGGCCATTGTGGTGATGAGGCTTTCGACGCTGCCTCCCTGCACGTCGGGGCTTTTGCGGAGTTCGGAGGCATCGATTTTGCCGACAGATCCGGTCTGTTTCTTGAGTTCTGTGACTTCGACCTGCCGGAGCATTTCGGTGCTCAGCTGCAGGCGCATGTTGAGGGTGACATCGCCTTTGGCGTCGATGAGTGTGCGGGTGGCCTCACGGTAGCCTATGCAGGAAAAGTGTACGTGGATGGTGTCAGCGGCCGGGCATGACAGGGAGTAGTCGCCTTCGAGGCCGGAGGTGGTGCCGATGATGGTGCCGCCTATGCGGACGGTGGCGAATTCAACCGGTTTGCCTTCGCTGTCGGTGATTTTGCCGTGGATTTTGATCTGCCCTTCGGAGATGAGGGCAAGCAGGGGGGCGAGCAGGAGCAGAAGTATTTTAAAACGGAGTCCGTGGCCGTGCATTATGCGTGTTATGGATGAGTAATGAGTGGTTGTCTTATTACAAAACGCGGCGGCGCGTGAAAAATTGTGTGTGTCAGAACTCTATGGCGATGACTCCGGCTGTGTCAGGTTCGATGACCGGGGGGATTTCTGATGCAAGCAGGGTTAGATAGGCTTCGAATGCTCCCGGAGCGGAGATGGGGGCGGGCGGAGTCAGTGACTCAGGCAGCCGGTAGCCGGAGGGGACTATGAGGGCGATGCCGTTGAGGTCGACGGTGGAGTGGATTTCGCCTTCGAATGGTTTGACAAGCGGTGGAATGCCGGTCTGTGGGTCGGACGGGTAGCGGACTATGGCGTTGCGGGTGATTCTGCCGTGGGCCACGGCAGCGTGGACTCTGACTGAGATCATGGTCTGTGACATGATGTTTTTAAACAACCTCTTAGCGGATTTTGACTGTGTGCTGGGCCCGGCGGGCTTTGACGTTGTCGTTGCGGCCACGGGTGCGGACGAGGGCTATTGAGTCGATGTAGGAGATTTCACCCCGGTCTGCGGAGTAGTGGATGGTGCCGTAGAGGTTAGTGGCAGTCTTGGCCGAGTCGAGGACGAGGGTGAGCTGTTTGCGCCCTTCGGAGCCTTGGTTGAGGGTGACGTATTCGGCGGTGCCGTCGTTGTAGGTCACGGCAAGGGTCATGAACAGTGGCGAGTGGGGGTTGAGCGGACGGGCATAGAGGGTGTAGCGGTCGCCGCGTTCCCAGTTGCGCTCGGAGTTGTAGGTGAATGAGATGAAGTCAGAGGGGTTGCCGGCGGTATTGCGGCGCATGAGGGGTCCGCGCCAGATGTTGACAGAGTCTCCGTCAGGAGTGTCGCGCTGGATTCGTCCGGCTGTCTTAGCTCCGGATTTCTCCACTTCGGCTATGCGGCCGTTGAGAATCTCGATGGTCTTGTCGTAGACCTTGACATATTCGGGCAGGTTGTTTCCATACCAGTAGAGGGAGGTGTCGAGATCGGCGGTTGTGACTCCGTGGATCTCGCAGATTGATTGCATGAGCGCTCTTTTGACCGAGTCGTTGCGATAGGCCGCGCCATTGGCGTCGACTACGGCTTCGCCTGTGTGGAGGTCGGCCATGATCTCGGCCATTTTGTCGGGTGAGATGACATAGCCGGGAGTTTTTCCGCAGGCAACGAGGAGCAGAAGCAGCGTGGAGACGATGATCAGTGGAAGATGGCGCACGTCGGTGTTCAGAGGGGGTGAATGGTGGGTTGGCAGGGAGTTACAATGTCAGAATCTGTCAGGGAGTTCCGCCAGGGCTTTCGGGCCGAGGATGTAGCGGTGGTAGAAGAGTATGAGCACTATGATTCCGCATGAGATGGCGGCGTCGGCGATGTTGAATATCGGCTGGAAGAAGAGAAATTCCTGACCGCCTACAAAGGGGACCCAGTCGGGCCAGACGAAGCTGAAGAGCGGGAAGTAGAGCATATCGACGACCTTGCCGAGGAAGAGAGGCGCGTAGCCTCCGGCGGCGGGGAAGAGGGTGGCTACCTGGGGCGGCATGGGGTTGTTGAAGATCAGTCCGTAGAACACGCAGTCGAAGATGTTGCCTGCGGCTCCGGCTGTCACAAAGGCGAGGCATATGATATAGCCTGCAGGGACGGAGCGCAGCGCCCGGATGCGTATTATGTACCAGATCAGGAAGCCTACGGCTACGATGCGGAAGAGCGTCAGGGCGAGTTTGCTCCCCAGCTCCATGCCAAAAGCCATGCCGTTGTTTTCAATGAAATACAAGTGGAACCAGGAGAAGATCTGCAGATCTTCTCCCAGATAGAAATGTGTCTTGATCCATATTTTGACAGCCTGGTCGATCAGCACTACAAGGATGATGATCATGGAGGCTATTGCGGTACGGCTTTTGAGCATCGGGCTTTACGGAATGGGGGCGGTAATAAAATCAGTTGAGCAGATTACTTTTTCTTCTGCGAGTTTTTTGCTTCAACGCTGCGGGTGGCGTGGGGGACGGCGCGGAGACGTTCCTTGGGAATGAGCTCGCCGGTTTCACAGCATACGCCGTAGGTCTTGTTCTCGATGCGGATCAAGGCGTTCTGGAGGTGCTGTATGAATTTGCGCTGGCGCTGGGCAAGCTGGCCGGCTTCCTCCTTGGAGAGGGTGCTGGCGCCTTCTTCGAGGATTTTGAATGTCGGCGATGTGTCGGCAGTATCGTTTCCGTCCGTGTTGTTGATCAGGCCACGCAGAGAGTCATATTCTTTCTGAGCCTTTTCAAGCTTCTGGAGGATCAGCTCCTTGAATTCGAGGAGCTCCTCGTCTGTGTAACGGGTCTTTTCACTCATTGGATCAAGTGTTGCGTAAAATAGTTTTAGGATATAGATTTACGAAGTAAGAATCTTATTTGTCAAGCGAGATGAGCACACGTGCGGTTACATCGTCCATCGAGAGTTCCTCGATGCCTTCGGCAGAGTCGGCGAGCGGAGCGATTTCGAGAGAGGTGGCAAGCACCTGGCGCGAAATGTAGTCGGCGAAGTCACGGATGGCGTCGTCGGTCTCGGCTCCGGGAGCGAAGACGAGGCGGATGCGGTCGGTGATGTCGTAGTTGCGGGCCTTGCGGATGTTCTGGATGCGGTTGACGATGTCACGGGCTATGCCTTCGCGTCGGAGTTCGGGTGTGACGGTTACGTCAAGGGCTATGGTGAGGTTGCCTTCGTTGGCCACGAGCCATCCGGGGATGTCTTCGGAGATGATCTCCACGTCGGAAAGCTCTACTTCGGCGGGGGTGCCGTTGAGGTCGAACGATAGGCGGCCGTCGCGTTCGAGAGCGGCGATCGACTTGGCGTCGAGGTTCTTGATGATCTCGGCTGCGGCTTTCATGTTCTTGCCGAATTTCGGGCCGAGTTTCTTGAAGTCGGGCTTCACGCTCTTGACAAGGATGCCTTCGTCATTGCCCACGATCTTGAGGTCTTTGACGTTGATCTCGCTTTTGACAAGGTCCATGATGGCTTCGACGGCGGCGCGGCGCTTTTCATCGGCCACGGGCACCATGATGGTGTGGAGCGGCTGGCGCACTTTGAGGTTGACTTTGCGGCGCAGGGCGAGGGCCATTGAGGTGATGTCCTGGGCGAGTTTCTGGCGCTCTTCGAGGTCTGGGTCGATGAGCGATGGATCGGCCACGGGGTAGCGGTCGAGGTGGATCGAGTTTTCAGAGCCGGTGAGGTCGCGGTAGAGGCGGTCGGCGAAGAAGGGGGCGAAGGGAGCCATGAGGAGGGTGACGGTGCGCAGACAGGTGTAGAGGGTCTGGTAGGCTGCGAGTTTGTCATCAGTCATGTCGCCGCCCCAGAAGCGTTTGCGGTTGAGGCGCACGTACCAGTTGGAGAGGTTGTCGCCGACGAATTCGCCGATGGCGCGGGCCGCGCGGGTGGGCTCGTAGTCGTCAAGGGCTTCGGTCACTTCGCGGATGAGGGTGTTGAGCAGGGAGAGTATCCAGCGGTCGATCTCAGGACGCTTTTCAACGGGCACCTGCGGAGCCGAGGGGTCGAAGCTGTCGACGTTGGCGTAGAGAGCGAAGAAGCTGTATGTGTTGTAGAGGGTCGAGAAGAGCTTGCGTGAAGTCTCCAGAACGCCTTTTTCGTCATATTTGAGGTTGTCCCACGGCGATGAGTTGGAGATCATGTACCAGCGGACGGGGTCGGCGCCATACTGGCCTATCTGGCCGAAGGGGTCGACGGCGTTGCCGAGGCGCTTCGACATCTTGTTGCCGTATTTGTCGAGCACGAGGCCGTTGGAGATCACGGTCTTGTAGGAGATGGAGTCGAATACCATGCCTGCGATGGCGTGGAGTGTGAAGAACCATCCGCGTGTCTGGTCGACACCTTCGGCAATGAAGTCGGCGGGATAGACTTCGCGGTTGTCAAAGGCTTCTTTGTTTTCGAACGGATAGTGGATCTGGGCGTAGGGCATGGAGCCTGAGTCGAACCAGACGTCGATGAGGTCTTTTTCGCGGCGCATGGCTTTGCCGGAGGGGGAGAGAAGGATGATGTCGTCGACGTAGGGACGGTGGAGGTCGATCTTCTCGTAGTTGTCTTTGGCGTAGTCGCCGGGAACAAAGCCTGCTTTCTTATAGGGATTCTCGGCCATGAGTCCGGCTTCGACAGCACGTTCGATTTCGGCATAGAGCTGCTCTACAGAGCTGATGCAGAGCTCTTCGGCGCCGTCTTCGGTGCGCCAGATGGGGAGCGGAGTACCCCAGTAGCGGCTGCGCGAGAGGTTCCAGTCCTGAAGGTTTTCGAGCCATTTTCCGAAACGGCCGCTGCCTGTGGAGGCGGGTTTCCATTTGATGCCGTCGTTGAGTTCCATGAGGCGTTCGCGCACGGCGGTTGTCTTGATGAACCATGAGTCGAGCGGGTAGTAGAGCACCGGCTTGTCGGTTCGCCAGCAGTGGGGATAGTTGTGGGTATGCTTTTCGATCTTGAAGACCTTGTCAGTGGCTTTGAGCTCCATGCAGATCTTCACGTCGAGAGTCTCTGTCTCTTCGTTGGCTTCGGGATCGTAGGCGTTCTTTACGTACTGTCCCTGCCAGGGGGTGTAGGCTTCGACGTCAACCATCTCTTCAACAAATTTCGGGTCGAGGTCTGAAAGGAGGTAGAAACGGCCTGTCAGGTCGACCATCGGGCGGATGTTGCCGTCGCGGTCGATGAGATGGAGCGGGGGGATGGCGTTTTGCTTTGACACACGGAGGTCATCGGCGCCGAAAGTGCCGGCGATGTGGACAATGCCGGTACCGTCTTCGGTGGTCACATAGTCACCGGGTATCACGCGGAATGCGCCTTCGCCGGGGTTGACCCAGGGGAGGAGCTGTTCGTAGTTGATGCCGACGAGGTCGAGGCCTTTTACCTGGGCTGCGACTTCATAGGGTATCAGTTTGTCGCCCTTCGAGTAGCTGTCGAGAGGCAGATCCTTGGCTTTTGCGTTGAAGAGCGATCCCATGAGGGCATCAGCCGCTACTACGGTCACCGGTTTGCCTGAATAGGGGTTGTAGGTGCGTATTATATTATAGGTGATGTCCGGACCGACAGCGAGGGCGGTGTTTGAGGGGAGGGTCCAAGGGGTGGTTGTCCAGGCGAGGAAGTAGGGGGTTCCCCACTTGAAGAGGATGTCGCGGTAGGGCGCGAGCGCGGGGGCGTTGTCATCGACTACGCGGAACTGGGCCACGCAAGTGGTGTCTTTCACGTCGCGGTAGCATCCGGGCTGGTTGAGCTCATGAGAGCTGAGGCCGGTGCCGGCGGCGGGAGAGTAGGGCTGGATGGTGTAGCCCTTATAGAGATAGCCTTTTTTGTAAAGTTCGCCAAGGAGCCACCACACGCTTTCGATGTAGCGGTTGTCATAGGTGATATAGGCGTTCGGCATGTCGACCCAGTAGCCCATGCGGCGGGTGAGGTCTTCCCATTCGCCGGTATATTTCATGACTTCGCGGCGGCAGGCGGCATTGTATTCATCGACAGAGATCTTCTTGCCGATGTCTTCCTTGGTGATTCCGAGATTTTTTTCCACACCGAGTTCCACAGGGAGGCCGTGGGTGTCCCATCCGGCTTTGCGCTTCACCTGGAAGCCCTGCATGGTCTTGTAGCGGCAGAAAATGTCTTTTATAGTGCGGGCAAGCACATGGTGTATGCCCGGCTTTCCGTTGGCGGAAGGAGGACCTTCAAAAAATACGAACGAAGGACAACCTTCACGCTCCGACATTGTGCGGGCGAAGACGTCTTCAGCGCTCCAGGTTTCGAGCACCGAGTCATTGATTTCCGGCAGGTTCAAGCCGCTGTATTCAGGGAATCTTTTTGACATGGGGTTATGTTTTTGCTAAAAAAGCTATCTGTTGTTAGATATTTTAGGTGTTGTCAGAAAATTTTTGCAAAAGTACAAATTATTTCCCGAATAACCTAAAGGGATGGTTTTACCATTTGTTATAGTGAATGTTGTCGGCTTTGTATTTGTCTTTCGGAGTCTGCTCTCCGTTGGGATAGCCGAGCATTACGAGGCTGAGAGGTATGATTTCGTCAGGCATTCCGAAGAGGTTTTTGACGAGGCTGACACGTTCGCTGACAGGGTAGCAGCCACACCAGACTGCGCCGAGGCCTACGGCATGGGCGGCAAGAAGGATGTTTTCGGTAGCGGCCGAGCAGTCCTGCACCCAATAGTCTCTGCCTTCACCTTCAAGCGGATTGGTGAGGTCGCCGCATATGATGATCGCTGCCTGGGCCTTGGCTGCGGGTTTCCAGTTGCCTTGGGCGAGAGAGTCGAGCGAGGCACGTTCGGTGACGACAAGGAATTTCCAGGGCTGGCGGTTGCGCGCTGTAGGAGCGGCCATGCCGGCGCGGAGAAGAGTGTCGATCGTAGCTTCTGAAATCGGTGTGTCAGTGTAGTCGCGTACGCTGGTGCGGGTCATTATGTTCTCAATAGCTGCTTCAGCTGATGAAGTCCGGCATACGGAAGATCCGCAGTCGCTTGAATTGCCGCAGGCTGAAAGGATAAGGGCGGCCAGGGGCGCAAGAATTGAAAGTTTTTTCATGTCATGGAAAAAGCGTGATGAGACGAACTTGTTAAATAAGGTTAAAAAGAGTTGCTTATGTCGATCCGGACTATCACCGGACGTGTGCCGTCAGGGCAGGATATGACCATTGTTTCCTCTTTCAGCGATGGCTCACATGCAGTCTGGCTTATGGTGGTGCAGACGGCAGACCACAGGCGCGGACAGAAGTCGGCGGGACAATGGTCGCCGGCGCGGAAGCTGAATTCATCGCCGCTGCTGAACGAGCGGCACGGCCCCGCGTCAGGATCGTCAAGGAAGATGGCCTGCAGATCCTGATGGCATTCCCGGCGGATCACCGAGATCCGGCATCCGGGCGAAGGCATGGCTGCCGGAAGAGATCCGGAGCCCGGATGAGTGATGCGTGAGGCTACAGACGCGACTGCCGGTACAGCTCCGAAACCGAGCGCACCGGCGGCAAGTGATGCTATTTTACAGAAATGACGGCGATCCATTCTATCTGCAAAGTTAAATCATTTCCGCGAGAGTAGGGAGCAAACAATTGTGAAAATAAAAGAAAAGGCACAATAAAAGGGGTGGAATATTTTATTGATTCGGAAAAAACACTTATTTTTGCATCCGTAAAAACGCGATATGCAATGCGGCAGTAGCTCAGTTGGTAGAGCATCAGCTTCCCAAGCTGAGGGTCGCGAGTTCGAGCCTCGTTTGCCGCTCCGATGAAAACAGGCAGTCGGCTTATAGCCAGACTGTCTGTTTTCTCTATTATTTTAGTATGACTAATGAATGAATGTCCGGAAGTTTCACCAGAGTCAGTGAAAAGATCATTTATCCGAGACTGAAAGACCGTGCATGAAAAATAAACTTCTCATAATCCAGTATTCTCTTGCCGGCGGAGGTGCCGAAAAGGTGTTGTGTGACATTTTGAACCGCATAGATTATGACCGGTTTGACGTTACACTGCTGCTGTTTCAGAAATATGGAGTTTATCTTTCTGCAGTGCCGGAGAGCGTAAGGATAAAGGTGTTTGATCCGGCGCAGATGGCTTTCGGATGGAAACTGCTGTTCAACCGATGGACGGCAAAGCTGGTTCCTTCAGGACTATGGACACGGCTTAAACTGTATAAAGCCTTGGGACTATGCGGGAAATATGACTGTATAGTATCGTTTATGGAGGGCTGGAGTGTGGCTGTCCATTCGAAACTGCGTTCAAGGGCGCGCCGGAATGTCACATGGGTGCATATAGATATGCTTGCCAATCATTATTCCTCCGGATTTTTTAAGAATGATGCAGCTGAAACGGAGGCCTATGACCGGATGGATGAAATTGTTTTCGTCTCGGAGCAGGCCCGTGAGGCTTTCTTTAAACTTTTTGCCGGGGAATATCCGTCAAGAGTCATATATAACCTGATTGAGAAGGATAATATAATACAGAAAAGTTCTGGGCCATGTCCGGTTGAAAAATCCAGGAAGTACACTCTGTGCAACGTGGGGCGGCTTGCTCCGCAGAAGCGTCAGGACAGGCTGATCAGGGTTGTTGCCCGGCTGTGGCATGATTATGGATTGGATGTGGAGGTCTGGATTGTGGGCGAAGGAGAACTTGAGGCTGATCTGCGCAGACTGGCAAAGGACCTGAAAGTCGATGATCGGGTTATCTTCTGCGGTTTTCAGACCAATCCATATCCTCTTATAAAGAATGCCGATATCTTTGTGCTCACATCGGATGCCGAGGGGCTTCCGGTAGTAGTATCCGAGGCTCTCTGTCTTGGAAAACCTATTGTGGCCACGAGGATAACCGGACCGACAGAACTGCTTGCAGAAGATGCCGGTTTGCTGACCTCAATGGATGAAAAGGAGATTGCTCTCAAGATAAAGGCTCTGTTGGATGACTGCGCTCTTCGCAGTCATTATGAGGCAATGGCCCGTCGGCGTTCAGAAATTTTCTGCCCTGACAAGTCGATAGAGCAGATCTATGCTGTCATAAGTGGTGAAAATTCATAGCCGGAAGTTGCAAAATGGCAGTAAAGAGTTTAGGAAATGAACGGTCGGCCCGCAGGCAGATGGCGGTAAATATGCTGTCAGGGGTCTGTGTGTTTACACTCAATCTCTGTGTGTCATTTTTTTTGACACCGTTTATAGTTGAAAAACTTGGTACAGATGCCTATGGCTACATCGGACTTTCGAATAATATAATAGGTTACAGCAGTCTGCTTACAATAGCTGTCAATTCGATGGCCGGACGTTTCATCACGGTTAAGGTTCATGAAGGAGAGTCGGAGGATGCCAATAAGTACATGTCGTCGATTTTCTATATCAATCTGCTGCTTTCGGCGATAATACTTCTGGTCTTGGCTGTGGTGACTGCGTTTTTGCCGGAGCTGATCAATATTCCGGAAGCGCTTGTCGGTGACGTTCAGGCTCTTTTTGCGATGCTTGGAGTTTCGTCTGTGCTTGGACTGATGACCGGGGTTATCTCAGTCGGCGCATTTATCAGAAACCGACTTGATATCACGAATATCAGAAATGTTGTAGGCAGTTTCATCAGGGTTATATTGATGCTCTTGTTATTCGGATTTTTTGTGCCTCACCTTTGGTATATCGGACTGACTGTGATCGTGATGGATGTCTATATCATAGGCTCGAATTATTATTTTTACCGTTTGCTGACACCTGAGTTGCATGTCAAGTGGAAATATTTCGATTTCAAGTATGTAAAGGAGGTTACTGCGGCAGGGGCATGGAACCTTATTTCCCGTTTGAGCGAAATGCTGTCAAGAGGATTTGATCTTCTTTTGGCAAATCTGTTCATCAGTGTGAATGCGATGAGCATATTGTCGATCACCCAGATTATCCCTATGATGATTCTTGGCTTTTTCAGTATGCTGTCAGGTAATTTCGCTCCGGAGTTCACACGCCTTTATGCTGTTAAAGATTTTGACGGCCTGAAAGCTGAACTTTTCCGGGCAGTTAGATTGACCGGCTTTTTCAGTTGCATACCGTTAAGTCTGCTTTTTGCCTACGGAGATATATTTTATAAACTGTGGTTACCGACCGAGGATGCGGTATTATTATACAGATTGTCATGTTTAGGCTCTTTGGGCATGATATTTGCGATACCTCAGGAGCCGTTATGGGCGATATTTACCATTACAAATAAAGTCAAAAAATCTTCAATCAATCTGTTTCTTAATTCGATAGCTATTTTTGCCACAGTGTTGCTGCTTATGTTGCTTTGCACTGACAATATTACTAAATTGTTTGTCTTGGCTTCGGTAAGAACTTTTTACGGCAGCATTAGGGTTACAACGTTTTTGCCGATATACGGAGCTGCGTGCCTGGGGCTAAACAAATGGTCCTTTTACCCTGTGATTATAAAAAACGTTATTAATATAGGTGTAGTGACAGTAGCTTCATTTTTGTTCAAAATATTTTTCCTTGATGTTTCATGGATCGGCATTTTGGCGGGATGTGTTTTTACAGCTGCTATCGGGATTGGTGTGTCAACGGTTGTATTATTGACGCACAGCGATAGAAAATATTTAGTAACTCGAATAAAAGATAAAATCGGATGAGTTCTGTATGGTTAAAAATAGGTGGAAGACTTAAAATGTATGCTGCAAGGTATATGAAATGGCGCTCAACCCCATCACTTTGCCTATGGCGGACATTGTTTGTTAATTTTTATTTTTTACCTTTCCGGCAGGCAAAAAAGTTGCCGATATATGTTTATGGAGGTTTGAAAATCACAAAATTTATCGGATGCATGGAGATTGTATGTCAGTCTGCAGAAATGAGTCGAGGTATGATCAGGTTAAATGCGCCTTCGGAAGCTCCAGGACTTGGAAATGGGAATACTGAAATAGTTTTGGGTCATGGTAAAATTATTTTTGAGGGTCATGCATTTATTGGATGTGGCTCAAAATTCCTGTTGTGGGGTGGAGGAGAGCTGCGGATTGGTAATAATGCGTTCATAAGTAATGGTGTGATGATCTCATGTTCTAAATCTATATGTTTAGGCTACAACTTAAGATTAGGACATCAAAGCCAGATAATGGATACAAACTTCCATTATACCTATAATACGAATAAACGGACGGTCAGAAGAAATAATTCGTCAGTTGTATTAGGGCATCATTGTTGGATTGGCTCACGGTCATCAATAATGAAAGGTGTAGAGTTGCCGGCATATACCACTGTCGCATCAAATTCATTGGTGAATAGCAATATCACAAACAAAGAACGGACTCTCATCGGAGGTATGCCTGCGAAATTGCTCAAAGATAGTTTTTCACGAGTGTTCAATTTCGAACAGGAATGTAAGATCGCAGAGTTCTTTTCAAAGAATCCATCTGCCGAAGAGTATATTCTGACAGAATCTCTTGAACAATATGACTGATCAGATGAAAATATCTATAATTGTTCCGGTTTACAATGTTGAGAGATACGTTGAGGAGTGTCTGAGATCGGTGGTGGAGCAGGATTTCGGAGGGAAACTGGAGTGCATTGTCGTGGATGATTGCGGAAGTGACAGCTCGATGGCGGTGGTGGAGCGCATGACAAGCGCATATGCCGGGCCGATAGAATTCCGCATTGTGCGTCACGATAATAACCGCGGGCTTTCTGCCGCGCGAAACAGTGGCATTCGTGCAGCCTCAGGTGATTATGTCTCGTTTCTTGACAGTGACGACCGTCTGCTCCCCGGTGCGATTGCCGCGATGGCTGCTGTGGCTGAAAGATTTTCAGGTGTCGATATTGTGCAGGGTGACATGTGGCTTAAGAATCCTACCCGTTTCATGGATTTTTTGTGTGTGTCACCTGTGCTGTTTCCGGAATATAGCGATGACCGGGCATGGTGCTCGCGGAGTCTGCTGACTGAAATCCCGATGACTGCATGTGGCAAACTGATACGCCGGGAGTTTATAGTAGAGAATGGCCTTTATTTCGATGAAGGACTTCTGCATGAGGACGATATGTGGCGCGTATGTGCGGCGCGTCAGGTCAGGTCTGTGGCATTCTGTTTCACCCCTGTCTATTTCTACCGTAATGACAATGCGGATTCAATCATCCATCGGAAAGACAAGACCCTTAGTTTCGTCAGCCGACTGAAAATCATAGGTAATATGGTGGACGGATTCGGGCAGTCGGACTATAGGGGCGAATGTCGGTATCTTTTTGATGCCTTGCAGTTTGCAGGCAAGGCACAAGTGTGGGAGAGTATAGGTGACAAGACTCTTGCGGGAGCGGAACTGAGACGGCTTGACCGGATGGCCCGCAAGTCAAGGCTTCCGGGACTGTTCAGATTCATGATCCGCTATCTGACGCTTCCGGTCATGATTGGTGACAGCATGTTTGTCCGCCCCTTCTATCTCAGTTTTATCAACCGCTCGTTCAACAGGCTGATGGCGGAGGGAAAGTAGAGCCGTAGGCTGGCTGAAACGCTGATTCAGAGGTCTTTGCGGGCATTGTGGTCATTGAGAAAGGCTGCGATGTCTGGATTGGCGTTGAGGAAACGGCGAGAGAATTTACGGATTACTTCGGAATAGCTGTGGCGGATCAGTGATTTCACCATTTCCTCGCTTAGCGAGCCGGAGAGGTCGAGCTGATTCCAGTATTTTTTGTTCCAATGCCATGCAGGCTGGATTTCAGGATAGCGTTCGCGGAGTTCGATCGCATAGTCAGGATTGCATTTGAGGGTGAAATAGTTGTCGCGGGTAAAACCGTAGCAGGCAAAGATTTTGTTGCAGACGCGAAACAGCAGGTAGTCTTCGCCGAAAGCCATGTCTTCGCTTGTGCGGGGCAGAGAGAGGCAGAAAAGTCTGATTGATTCTATGTCGGTCATGGCTGTAATGTCAATGAATGTATAATGAGACGCAAATTTACGAAAATTGCTTATCTTTGCACGTCCTAATATTGCAAATACACAATCAGAATATACATATGACAGAAAAAAGAGCGCAGTTCGCCACGCGTCTCGGTGTGATCGCAACCACCGTCGGCTCGGCCGTGGGGCTTGGTAATATATGGCGTTTCCCTTATGAAGCCGGAGTTCATGGCGGGGGAGCATTCCTTCTCATTGACCTGTTTTTTGTTTTTGTAGTCGGGATTCCGGTGGTCTGTGCCGAGTTTATCATCGGACGCCACACGGGGCTGAATGTGCGTGGCGCATTCAAGGCACTTGCTCCGAAAAAGGCCTGGGGTGTGGTCGGCTACATGGGGCTGCTTTCCTCGATTCTGATTCTGAGTTTCTATTCGGTAGTGGCCGGATGGACTATGAAATACATAGCTCTGTCTCTGTCTGATTTTGACGGTGTAAACACTGTCGAGGGGCTGCACGGGCAGTTTGACCGGTTCGCATCGTCTGACTGGAGTCCGCTTGTGTGCACGCTGCTGTTTCTGCTGGCCAATTATCTTATTCTTGCCCGCGGAGTGCAGAAAGGAATCGAGCGGATGTCGAACATCATGATGCCGCTGCTGTTTGTGATCCTTGCCGTGTTCTGTGTCAACTCGCTCATGATGCCCGGAGCGGCCGACGGTCTGAAATTTCTTTTCAGCCCTGACTTCTCGCAGGTGACACCGTCAGTGATGATCGGGGCTATGGGGCAGGCGTTTTTCTCGCTGAGTCTCGGCCTCGGCTGTCTGATCACTTATTCAAGCTATTTCAGGAAGGAGACACCTCTGCTGCGCACGGCGGGCACGATGGCTGCTCTTGACACTCTGGTGGCCATTCTTGCCGGTGTGATAATCTTCCCGGCGGTCTTCACTTTCGGGCTTCAGCCTGAGGCCGGTCCGCGTCTGGTGTTCGAGATACTGCCGTCGGTGTTCTGCCGTATGCCTGGAACCATGCTCTGGTCCACGCTTTTCTTTGTGCTGCTGTTTGTGGCATCCCTGTCATCGACAATATCAATGAGCGAAATCTGCATAGCCTATATGACGGATGAGCTGGGCATGTCGCGCCGCAAGGCCACCTTTATTAATATAGCGGTCGCAATGGTGCTCGGTTCGCTCTGCGCGCTGTCATTCGGATCGCTTGCGGGATGGAAGATATTCGGCATGACACTGTTCAATCTCTTTGACTATGTATCGTCCAACATACTCCTGCCGCTCGGCGGTCTGCTGATCTCTCTGTTTGTAGGGTGGGTGCTCGACCGCGCGGTGGTGCGCCGTGAGCTCAGCCCTGACGGCACACGCCGCGGACTGCTCGGAGCGCGGATTGTGGTTTTCTGCCTGCGCTACATCGCACCCGTCTGCATAGCCACAGTGTTTGTTTTCGGACTCGGTATAGTCAGTCTCTGAGACATCAGGCTTTCGCCCTCAGCATTCTTTGGATGCCAGGGCGTTCTTTTTGCCATACATATGCCTGCGGATTGAAAAATTATTCTTAAGTTTGTGGAAACAAAACTCAGGGATTCAGGTTTAAGAGATTGTTTTTAAATAACCTCTAACCCTATGGGCACACACAAATGCCTCCCCTCTAATCATCAGTTACCAATGAAAAAAAAGACTCTCAACATCATCAAGAACGATCCCTGGCTTGAGCCCTACAGCGCCGCGATCATAGGCCGTCATGAAGACGCTCTGCGCAAGGAGCAGGAACTCTGTGGCCCTGACGGCAAACTCGACTCATTTGCCAACGCACACAATTATTTCGGATTACATCGTCAGGCCGACGGCAGCTGGGTGTTCCGCGAATGGGCTCCGAATGCGACCGGGATCACTCTTGTCGGTGACTTTTCCAAGTGGAAACAACTGAAGAAATATGCCCTGAAACCGAAAGCCAACGGTGTATGGGAGCTCAAGCTGAAGCCTGACGCAATGAACCACGGCGATTATTACAAGATGATCGTCAGCTGGGAAGGCGGAAGCGGCGAACGCATCCCTGCATATGCCACAAGGGTGGTGCAGGACGAGACAACTCATCTGTTCTCGGCACAGGTCTGGGCCCCGGAGGCCTATAAGTGGAAGGTGAAGCGCTTCCGCCCTGACACCCGTCCGCTTCTCATCTATGAATGCCATATCGGCATGGCTCAGGAGAAAGAGGGGATAGGCACATATGTGGAATTCCGCGACAAGATATTGCCGCGCATTGCGGCCGACGGCTATAACGCCATCCAGATCATGGCTATCCAGGAGCATCCCTACTATGGATCTTTCGGCTATCATGTGTCGAGCTTCTACGCTCCCTCAAGCCGTTTCGGCACTCCGGAAGAGCTGAAGAGCCTGATTGACCGCGCTCATGAACTCGGCATCGCCGTGATAATGGACATTGTCCACTCTCACGCTGTCAAAAACGAAGTGGAAGGTCTCGGACGCCTTGACGGCAGCTATGACCAGTATTTCTACGGCGATGGCCGCCGTGAGCATCCGGCATGGGACTCGCTTTGCTTCGACTATGGCAAAAACGATGTGATCAACTTCCTGCTGTCTAACTGCAAATACTGGCTCCAGGAGTTCCGCTTCGACGGTTTCCGCTTCGACGGAGTCACATCGATGCTCTATTACAGCCACGGTCTCGGCCAGGCTTTCGGCAGCTATGACGACTATTATGACGGCGGCGAGGACACCAATGCCATCACATATCTTACTCTTGCCAACAAACTGATTCATGAGATAAATCCCCACGCCATAACAATTGCCGAGGAAATGAGCGGTATGCCCGGTCTGGCCGTGCCGGTCAAGGACGGCGGCATAGGGTTTGACTACCGTATGGCTATGGGTATTCCCGATTACTGGATCAAGACTCTCAAGGAGAAGAAGGACGAGGACTGGCATCCGACTTCGATATTCTGGGAACTGACTAACCGCCGTGCCGATGAAAAGACAATTTCTTATGTCGAGAGCCACGACCAGGCGCTTGTCGGTGACAAGACCGTGATTTTCCGCCTGATCGACAAGGAGATGTACTGGCATATGATGAAGGATGACGACAATATGGTAGTGGCTCGCGGCATGGCTCTCCACAAGATGATCCGCCTTGTGACCGCCTCGACCATCAACGGCGGCTATCTGAATTTCATGGGCAATGAGTTCGGCCATCCCGAATGGATCGACTTCCCGCGCGAGGGCAACGGCTGGAGCTACAAGTATGCCCGTCGCCAGTGGGATCTCGTAGACCGCAAGGAGCTGAAATATGATCAGCTGAACAATTTCGACAACGCTATGATCCATCTGATCTCCGGAGTCTATAATTTCCAGTCGCTTCCGGTGGTCAAACTCTGGGAGAAGGACGATGATCAGGTGCTGGCCTACATGCGCGGCGATCTGGTGTTTGTCTTCAACTTCAATCCGGTCAAAGCATTCACCGGCTACGGTGTTCTTGCGCCTGCCGGAGAGTATGAAGTAGTGCTGTCGACTGACAATGCCGATTTCGGCGGCTACGGCAATATTGACGAGAGCGTTCACCACCTGACTCAGACCGATCCGCTGTTCGCACCCTCTGGACGTGAATGGCTGCGCCTTTACCTGCCGCCACGCTCGGCTCAGGTGCTCCGTCTTCTCCGTCCCGAACCGGAGAAGCCCAAAAGAACCCCGAAGAAGTAACCACAGCCCCGACTGCACAGGCAGTTGCGGGAAAAGATAAGCCGGGCGGCGCTGATCCATATGACATTTAATGGATCAGCGCCGCCTGATGTATTGGAACGTGAATTGTTCAGACGAGTTCCCGGAACGGGGTCTTACTTCACTTTTACGTTTTTGTTCTTGCCTGTGTAGAGAATCTTTTCCTCTGCCGGGGAGGTGAACTTGCAGTCGGTCAGAGTGGCGTTGCTGCAGTTGTTGATGGTCATGGCAGCGCCTGAAGCCGAGGTGATGTCTACGTTGTCAAACACGATGCCGGTAGATTCAGACAGCAGGCCGCTTTTCTGTGCGGTGAATATCGAGTTGCTGACCTTGATGTTTTCGATAGGCATTTCCGGAAGACCGTTGAACTTGACGGGGATTCCGGAGTTGAACGAGCTGACGCGGGTGATGGTGATGTCGCGGAACTGGGGTGTGGTCTCGTCGACCGGCGGGATGGTCTTTGGTGCGTTTTTCACCCAGTAGTAGAGGTCGAAGAGCAGAGCTTCGCCCACGATGTCGAGCATGTTGATGTTGTCAATGAAGATGTTTTTGACCACACCGCCGCGTCCGCGTGTGCTCTTGAATCGCAGACCGACATCGGTGCCTATGAACTGGCAGTCAGACACGGCCACATTGTTGACTCCGCCAGACATTTCGCTGCCGACCACGAATCCGCCGTGGCCCTGGAACACCCGGCAGTCCTTGACAATGACATTTTCAGTCGGTATGCCGCGGCGGCGGCCGTCTTCATCTTTGCCGGACTTGATGCAGATGGCATCGTCGCCCACATCGAGAGTCGAACGGTAGATGATCACGTTTTTGCATGATTCCACGTCAAGACCGTCGCCGTTCTGGGCATATTCGGGGTTCTTGATGTAGACACCGTCGATTATAAGGTTCTCGCACATCAGCGGGTGGAGGTTCCAGGCAGGAGAATTCTGAAACAGTACTCCCTGAAGATAGACGTTCTTGCAGTTGACGAGCTTCACCATCACCGGGCGGATGAAGCGCTTGATGGCCTCGGCCTCTTCTTTGGTCATGGCTTTGAGTTTGGCTATGCCGTCTTCGCTTTCGCGTATTTTCTCGCCGTCGATATAGTCCTGCGAGGGATACCAGACGTTGTCGTTGACGAGGATTCCTCCTGACTTGATTTTGCGTCTCCACTGCGGAGGGGTCATCTGGTCACGTTTCACCTGACGCCATGCCGCGCCATTGCCGTCGATCACGCCGTCGCCGGTGATGGCAACGTTTTCGAGCCCTTCGCCATAGATCGGAGATATGGCCCGATAGGCCTCATAGCCTTCGTAGACGGTATAGATTGCCGGATACAGGTCGGGGTCAGGTGAAAAAAGAATCAGCGCGCCTCCGTCGAGGTGCAGGTTGATGTTTGACTTCATGGCTATCGGGCCGGTCATCCATATCCCGGCGGGCACATTCAGAGTACCGCCACCTTTGGCCACAAGAGCGTCGATCGCTTTGGCAAAGGCCTCGGTGTTGAGGGTTTTGCCGTCGGCCACAGCTCCGAAGTCGGTGAGGCTTACGGTGTTTGCCGGAAACACGGGTTTGTCGATGACAGGCATGTCAAACGGCAGACCGTCATAGAGATGAGCATAACTTGATGGGGTAGAGGCACTGACGGCAACAGACGCAGTCATACAGAGCCCAAGCAAAACAGAAGTAAGTTTCATGGAAATCAGAGAAGGTGGTTGGTCAAAAGATAGTTGTTCTGAAAAATGATAAAAGCGCCTCCATCCGGAGACTCCGGCAAAATTACGAAAAAATAGTCGCTTCACCAAGCAGCCGGCTTGCGGATAGTGGAGTTATTTGCAATTGTCGGCTGCAATAACTACTTTTGCATAAGGAAAAATCAGGGTTTATAAGTAACTAAGAACTCACATACAGATAATCAAAATCATACCGAAAGAACCATGACAAATGAAAATCTTATGACTGCTGCCGAGGCGCAGCAGTGGGTCGAGAGCCGCGAGTGGGCCAACGGATGGTCCGTAAATGCTGACAAGAGCATCGACGCTCTCGAATTCGCCAATCAGTATCAGCGCAACAAGGCTCTCTGGGACAAGCTCTTCAAATTTCTTGCCGAGACCGATCCGATGACTCTCGAAGCCGGAAAGAAGATTGTGCTTGAGGAGGGCCGTCTGTGGATCAATGTGCTCGAATATACTCCGAAGTCTGCTGAGGAAACCAAAATCGAGTCTCACCGCAATTTTATTGACCTGCAGTACACTTACGAGGGTAATGAGCTGATGGGCGTGGCCGGAAATGTGACTCCGATCAATGAGTATGACCCTGTGAAGGACCGCACTAACTATTCGACCGATGAGGAGATTGTCTATTCTCCTGCTCCTGCCGACCGCTTTTTCCTCTATTTCCCGAAAGACATGCATCAGCCGTCGGTGCGTTCGATGGAAAATCCAGGCATCTCGCGCAAGCTCGTGGGCAAGATCGAATATGCCAAATAAGAGGCCGTCTGTTTACGGTTTCTGAAATTCAGTCATTCTGACTTCAAAAATAATGCAGATCAAGATGACCCGTCAGCAGGTATTGCTGATTTCTCTATTGTCAGTCATTTGCGGGCTTGTGTTGCCCTATGTGGCGCTTGGAGATTATGTCTACTGGACCGATGAGGCTTATCAGGCCCTGTCGGTCAGGAATTATTCGGATGCGCCGATCGGGATGCTTGCGTTCTACATCGGCAATCTGTGGACGCGTCTGGCCGGCGACGGCCTTTATCAGCTGCGGGTGCTGATGGTCATCTGTTATCAGTTATCAATAGCGGCGTCTTGTCTTTTCCTGTATAGGAAGACAGGACAGCCGCTTTTATCTTCGCTGCTGTTTCTGATGCTGTGTGCGGCGGCGCGTTTTGTGTCATTGCCTCTCTATGGCTGGGATGCGGGCGCCTATCCGTTCATGACGGCATTTGCCATAGGTCTGCTGTGGTATATGGACCGTCCGGGTCCGGGACGTATTGCGGCGGTAGGGGCGCTCTCGGCGCTGATGGCATTGAGCCGGGCGTCTACTCTTGCTGCATTGCCTGCGATTCTGGCGCTGATCATATGGGTCAGCCGAGATGAGAGGAGGCGCTTAGTGACTGTCGTTAAGCAGTCGGCTGTTGGGCTTATTGCCTTTGCGGTTGTGGGCTGCGGTGTCATTCTTCTGATGAGCGGAGGCGATTTCAGCGTCTACGTCAGAGCGTGGTCGCCTGAAAATATCATCAACCGCCATTTTGAGACGGGCTATCTGATATGGCGGTTGCAGGAATGCAGCCGAAACGTCTTTGTGGCCTATTATCCTATGGCACTGTGCTTTGCCGGAACGTGTCTGGTGGGCTTGATGAAGCGTAGACGGCTTGCCGGTTTCTGGATGGTCTCGGCAGTCTGCGCGTTTCTGTCGTTCAACTTCATGAGGATGTATCTCAGAGATGACATCCATCCGTTCGGGTTGCTACAGAGTTTTTACATACTGGTTTTAGTGTTGCCGTGGCTCTATAATGCCACTCATGACAGCAGACTTCGGCCGGATGTGGCGCGTATGACAGTGGTTACAGGCTGTGTGATGCTTGCAACCGTCGGGTCTGACGGTTTTGTTGAGAGACCTATGGTCCTCACGGGCATTCCGCTGCTGTGTGCGCTTATAGACAAGCGGCTTTACAGTCTGTTGATTACCTATACGGGGATTGCTGTAGTGTCAGTGCTGACCGTGACTTTATATGTGCAGCGGGAAAATCTTAAGGCTTCGACTGCGGATCTTGGCAGATTCGATCATCTTGCCGGGCTGAGAGCCGATCCGGAGCTTACCGACATAGAGACACTGACTGAGGTCGCTCCGCGGATCGAGGCGATAGCCGCCGAGGGAGGCCGATATGCCGTGGTGGGTACGGAGCGTTATATCTATGACTATATCTATAAGGACACAACTTCCTACAATCTGCATCATTTCCATTATCTTGACGGAGAAGATGAGCTTGGAATGCTCCGTGAGCTATGCGGGACAAACGATTACATATTCCTCCTCTCAGGCCGAAACGAAAGTTCGGCATCTCTTCTCAGGGCCTGCGGTTTCGAGGTGGAGTGTGAAGGATGCGGATTTAAATTGTATCATAGGAAGTAAGCGGCGCGTTCATCGTTGCGTGAATGGCCTCCGAGTTGCCGTGCAGATTCAGCTTTGGGGCGGCGTGGAGTTGTTTTTTGAATTGTCTGAGCCGTTTGCGCCTCCCGAAGTTTTCTTCCGGCTGTGATTATGATGGTTCTTGCGGGAATGGCGTTTGTTGCCGTTGCTGCTATTTTCGCTGTTGCTATTGTTGTTGCGGCTGCTGCTTTTGCCTGTGCGCCCTTTGCCTCCTGAGCGTGACGGCTTGCGGTTGCGGCGATCTCCGCGGCTGCTCTGACGGCGTGAGGGGTTGTATTCCGGAGCTTCGCCGAGTTCGGCGGGCACTGTTTCCTTGCGCACTTCATAGCCGAGGAAACTTTCGATCTGGCCGAATTTCGACTGCTCTTTGGCAGATACGAGGGTGACGGCTTTTCCGTCGGCGTTGGCGCGGGCGGTGCGGCCGATGCGGTGTACGTAGTCTTCGGCTTCGCGGGGCACGTCGTAGTTGACCACCATTGCGATGTCGTCGATGTCGATGCCTCGCGCTACGATGTCAGTGGCTACGAGCACGTCGATTTTTCCGGCTCTGAAATCGAGCAGCACTTCTTCGCGGACGTTCTGGTCGAGATCTGAGTGCATCTCTCCGGTTTTTACCTTGCAGCGGCGCAGTTCGCGGGCGAGTTCCTTGACTTTGATTTTCGAGGATGAGAATATGATGACCCGCTGAGAGTGGGCTGTACGGAATAGGTGCTTTAGTATGCCTGTCTTCTGGCCTTCATGGCATACGAATGCCGATTGGTCTATTTTTTCGGTCGGTCGGGAGACTGCTATCTTGACTTCGGCCGGATCGTTGAGGATGGCTTTGGCCAGCTGCTGGATTTTCGGAGGCATTGTTGCTGAAAACATCAGGGTCTGGCGGTCTTTGGGCAGATGCTTGACAATCTGCATGATGTCATCATAGAAACCCATGTCGAGCATACGGTCGGCTTCGTCGAGGATGAAGTAGGAGACGCGCGAGAGATCCACATAGCCCATCTGCAGGTGGGCGAGGAGGCGTCCAGGGGTTGCTATCACCACATCGGCTCCCATTTTGAGGCCGCGTTGTTGCTGGGCGAATCCGGCTCCGTCGGTTCCGCCGTAGATGGCCACGCTGTTGACCGGGACGTAGTAGGCGAAGCCTTCCATCTGGCGGTCGATCTGCTGGGCGAGTTCGCGGGTGGGCGACATCACGATGCAGTTCACATAGTCTTTGGCTTCGGGCATGTCGGCCAGTCTGTCGATTACCGGGAGCAGATATGCGGCGGTTTTGCCGGTGCCGGTCTGGGCTACGGCTATTAGGTCGCGGCCTTCAAGGATCACGGGGATGGCCTGTTCCTGGATTGGGGTGCACTCGTCGAAACGCATTGCATCGAGTGCGTCAAGTATATCGTAGCTCAGATCAAGCTCGTCAAATTTCATATAAGGGGAGTGATATTATATATTATAATGTGGTAATGATTTCTTCGTGAATACAAAATTACCAAAATTGCGATAAAAAAACAAATCGGCGGCCTCGGAGTGAGGTCGCCGATCTGCTATTTATTGAGTTGATTTAAATCGTGGTGATAAGGATTAGCGTACAACGATTTTGCTAACCTTAGAACCCTGGCGGCGGATCACGATCTGGCCGGCTGCGGGTTCGCTGAGGCGGATGCCCTGGAGGTTGTAGTATTCAACAGGTGCATTTTCGTCAGCAGAGTCAGTAACGATGCTGTCGATGCCTGACTGGTCGTCTGAAGCAGGAATTTCAAGATTGAACTTCAGGTTGAACGAGCCGGGAGTTGCACTTACTGCATCAGCTGCACCGGTTGCGGGGTTCCAATTGCAATATTTGGATGCAATATAGAAGCTTACGGCATAATAGTAGCGATAATCATTAGCTGAAGTAGGAGTGTCAACTAATTTTTCTGCTTCTTTGCTTGCTGAAGATGCCTTGTAGCCGTAGAAAGTAGGATTGCTGAAGCATACGGAGTTAACGCCATCAAGACCAAACCAGATAGAGTTGTTTGATTCAAGTCCGGGGAATGTATATGTGTCAACAGGTGCTCCGTAGTAGTCTCCAGTTCCAACAGTTACATTGTTCTGAGGAACAACTTTGAAAAGTGTTGAGCCTTCTACAGCTTCAACAGCGAATGTCACATCGGTTTTGCTGCCAAGGAAGTTGGGGAAGGTGTAAGTTTTGTCTGCTTCATTATAAATAACGGTGCCTTTTGCAGTTACGTTCTGTTCCGGTTTTCCCCATTTAGAGAAATCCTCAAGATTAAATGTGATCTCTTCGCCTTCAGCGGGATCTTCGCTGCTGCCGTTCATGAAATCATTGAGTTCTTCAAGAGTGTAACCTTTGGCAATTGCATAGATGGCGTTATTGTTGTCGCACCATACATAAACTTTACCAGTGGTGGGATTTACACCGCTAAGACACGCTTTGCTGCCGGCCTCAGCTGCGAGATTTGCGAATGCTGTGCTTGTGTCATTTTTGGTAGTAGAAGCGGCATTGCTCAGATATGTTCCACGGGGGTCACCGGAAGAAGATCCATGAGTGAAGAAAACGAGGATGGGTTCATTGGCATCTGCTTCGAATTCGAACACACGCGACATAGTTTTGTTGCTTTGGAATACTGAAGCTCCACCCAGTTTAATACGTCCGTCGAATTTGAAAGAATAGTTTTCAACATCAACAGTCGCTCCGGCGGCATAATCGCTCTTTGAATCACCATAAAATGTAAGTCCATTGTAGGTGTAAGTGGTTGCCGTATTGATAGCAGGATTAGCCTCTTTGAAGTCGGACATGGTCCAAAGGGTCTTTTCAGCATTTGCGCTTAAGGTGATTGCAACTGCTGCCAGTGAGAGTAAAGTTTTTTTCATACGCAAAAAAAAGTTTTAATTTGGCCCGGTACAAGGCCGATTGGTTATTAGTAAGGTGAAAATATATTTATCTGGTTTCGAGATTGCAGATCCGAATGTTCCGGATGAATTCTCCACTGATTTTTTCGAAAAATCCTGACAAAGATAGTGAATTATTTTTAATTATACATATTAAGGCTAATTTTTTTTGTAAAACGTAATGAATTGTGGTTAAAAGAGATCAAGAAGGGAGTCGGTGAAGGGAAGGGTGGATATTAATGTAAAAAGGCGGTTGTTAAAATCCATATCGGGGAAAATGTACTGCAAAGATACGACATTCGGCCTTCGAAATAGTGCGATAATGCGGCGATATACCATCCGGAGTGGTAAATCGGTGTCCTGCCGGACACCACATGCGGGGGAATGGCAAACCCGTGACACCTTCGCGCTTTGCGCTTCGGTGTCACGGGCTATGAGTAAACCGATGTCCTGCCGGACATCACCATCCGGAGTGGTAAATCGGTGTCCTGCCGGACATCACCATCCGGAGTGGTAAACCGGTGTCCTGCCCGGCATCACCATCCGGAGCGGTAAACCGGGCTCCGAATGAGATCGAGGCATCACTGTCTGAATCCTGCATGGGCGGTCTATTGGACCAACTTCCGGTCTATAAAAGTAAACGCACTCTTAAACAAGAAGAAGCAGCCTCGAAAAATCGGGGCTGCTTCCGTTGAATTTTTATGCTTGAATGAAGCGGTTGGCTGATTATTAGCCGTTAACTTTCTTCATGTGAGCGATGAGATCGAGCACCTTGTTAGAGTAGCCGATTTCATTGTCATACCAGCTGACAACCTTAACGAAAGTGGGTGAAAGCATGATACCGGCGTTCTTGTCGAAGATAGAAGTGCGGGGATCGCCGAGGAAGTCGCTTGAAACGACTGCGTCTTCGGTGTAGCCGAGGATGCCCTTGAGTTCGCCTTCAGAAGCTTCCTTCATAGCGGCGCAGATTTCGTCGTAAGTAGCGGGCTTGGCGAGGTTAACGGTGAGGTCAACTACAGATACGTCAAGAGTGGGGACACGCATAGACATACCGGTGAGTTTGCCGTTGAGTTCGGGGATAACTTTGCCTACAGCCTTGGCAGCACCGGTAGAAGAGGGGATGATGTTGCCGGCGGCAGCACGGCCACCACGCCAGTCCTTCATAGAGGGACCGTCGACAGTCTTCTGAGTAGCGGTGGTAGAGTGAACGGTAGTCATGAGGCCTTCAACAACGCCGAACTTGTCGTTGAGCACCTTGGTGATAGGAGCGAGACAGTTGGTGGTGCAAGAAGCGTTAGACACGAACTGAGTGCCCTTGACGTAGCTATCCTGGTTAACGCCGCAAACGAACATGGGGGTGTCGTCCTTAGAGGGAGCAGACATAACCACGTATTTAGCGCCGGCTTCGATGTGAGCCTGAGCTTTTTCCTTTGTGAGGAAGAGACCGGTTGATTCAACAACGTATTCAGCACCTACAGCACCCCAGCCGATTTCAGCGGGATTCTTGCAAGCTGTAACGCGGATAGCCTTGCCATTGACGATGAGGAGGCTCTTTTCGAGGTCGTAGTCAACAGTGCCGTCGAATTTGCCGTGCATTGTGTCGTACTTGAGCATGTAAGCCATGTAGTCAACGGGAAGAAGGTCGTTGATAGCAACTACTTCGATGTCATCGCGCTTGGTTGAGGCACGGAATACGAACCGGCCGATGCGGCCAAAACCATTAATACCTATTTTTGTCATAATTTTGTATATAAAATTGGGTTGTTATGTTCTTTCTTATCCTATTGAAAATTGTTGATACGCAATGCAAAACGTTCAGGAGCTGAGGGCTGCTTAAGCCGTGGCTTCAAAAACGCCACAAAGGTACTATTATTTTTTGAATTTCCGTCAAGTCTCGGCAAAATAAAATTAGCGTTTTTTACCTTGTTTTATTTAAAAAATTAAAATAAGGCAGATGTTTCGTGGTAATACGATGTTTTTTGAGTATTTTTGCGAAAAAGGATCAAAAGGGAAACAATTGCCCTGGGGCGTTTGTTTCATTGTTTTAGAAAAGTTCACCACAGTTTATAATCAATAACAATTCTAATGTCATTTGTAAAGGAATTCAAGGAATTTGCCATGCGTGGCAATGTCATCGACATGGCAGTCGGTGTGGTAATCGGTGCCGCTTTCGGCAAAATCATCTCCTCGCTGGTCGATGATATCATCATGCCTCTCGTCGGGGTAGCCACCGGAGGCATGAATTTTACCGACTATAAGTTTGTGATCCAGCAGGCTGTCATCGACGGGACTACCCAGGAGGTGCTTAAGCCTGAAGTGACTCTCAACTGGGGCACGTGGATTCAGACGATAGTCGATTTTATCATTGTGGCTCTGTGTATCTTCATTGCCATCAAGGGCATCAACCAACTGAAGCGCAAGAAGGAGGAGGCTCCGGCTGCCGATCCCGAACCGACCAAGGAAGAGGTGCTTCTCACCGAGATCCGCGATCTTCTTAAGGAGAAGAACTGATCGCGCCGGATGTCTGCTCCCGGCGAGGGGGCGGTTTCCGGAATTATGTAAAAAAATCAGGGACATCCGGTTTGAGGATGTCCCTGATTTTTTAGAGTATGGTATCTTATTTCGATTCTGCGGGGCGGGCAATGCCGTCTTTTGTGCAGCGTTCGCTCATGCGTTTGATGCGCTCTTTGGTTTCGGGGTGAGAGGAGAACATCTTGTTGATGTATGAAGAAGATGCTCCGGATTCAGCTTCCATTTTCTGGAATTTTTCGAAAGCCTGAACCATGCCCCAGGGGTTTTTGCCGTGAGATTTCAGGAATTCATAGCCGTAGTCATCAGCTTCTTTCTCCTGCTTCTGCGAATATTTGGCGTTGATGAGCGATTCGCTGAGCTGGCCGAGCTGAGATTCGGTGAGAGCAGCAGCCACGCCGCCGGTTGAGGCGATGCCGTCTTTGAGGGCACCGGTCATGAGTTCGGTGCGGAAGGCGTTTTTGGAGTGGTGTTTTGCCACGTGGCCGATCTCATGGCCGATGATGCCGAGAAGCTCGTCGTCGCTCATGATGTCCATCAGAGAGGAGAACACGCGCACACTGCCGTCGGCGCAGGCGAATGCGTTGACGTCGATCACGCGGTAGACTTTGAAATTCAAGGGAATTCCTTCAACATCGTTGAGGCCGTCGGTGAGTTTCTTGAGGCGGATGGTGTAGGGGTCGTCATCAGGGGTGACGGGATTGTTGGCATCCATCCAGTCTACAGATTCTTTGACGTAGGCAGCCATCTGGGCATCGGTGAGAGTAGCGGCCTGCACTGCCTTTTTGCCTGCGCTGATAGCTTTGCCGAGGTTGAACTGGGCAGACGCAGGAGCTGCGATGGCCAGACCGAGGGCGATGGCCATTGTTCTGATGAGATTCTTTTTCATAAAATAAAGTCTGTAATTTATGATTAGTTTATAAAGTTCGTGCCAAAAGCCACATCAGGCTTTGACGAGAGCCGGATGTGACGCAGGTGCTTTTCACGGGGCAAAATTATATATTTTTTGGCAAATTTCCGAGATTGGATGTAACTTTGCCTGTGAAAATATCCGAATATGACCAATCATTGTTTCAGATAGCGCTATGGCTAAAAGCAAGACTACATTCAAAGATATAAAAAATGCACTGAAATGGATGGGTGCCATCCTGTCGGTGATGCTTCTCTACGGATTCTCGATGGCTATCTACGGCCACACGCTGGTTGAGTGGTGGGAACCGCTCGGCATTGCCCTGACGGTGGTCCTGGTCATCTGGTTTCTGCTGCGCGGATTCTGGGGTAAGGTATGGAACGGCGTCAACCCCTATGTGGCTCTTTTGGGGCATATGGTTGTGATGACCGGTGCGGTTCTGTTTCTGATTCTCGGACTGAATTTCTGGTTTGCCGATGACACAACCCTGCACTCCGAGGAGGTGACGGTGGAGAAACGATTGCAGGAAAAGCACTACCACACCCAGCGCGTGGGGCGCAACCGCTATCGCCGAGGCAATCCATATTATAAGTATATATTGCGGGTGCGCTTCGACAACGGGCGGCAGAAAGAAATCGAAGTGCCGCTTAAGCGCTACAACCGCACCCGGACAGGAGGCAAAATGACACTCGATCTTGAGACAGGTCTTTTGGGCTATCCGGTCATCACCACCAGGCTTTAGACAAACCGGGCGGTGAGACCGGAGGCGGGATCATCGAGGCACGGCTGTAAGCTTTGCCGCCATGTAGGGTAGCTGGGGCAGGGTTATCAGCGAGTGGCCGCTGAAGGTTCCGTCAAGCATGGTGGAGGTCATGGCCCAGGTGTCAATAAGTTCTATGCTGTAGGCTTTGTCTTCCGGCAGTTCAAGCAGGAGCTGGCAGTGGATGTCGCGGCCGAAGTATATGAGATACCAGTCATCGCCGGCGCCGAGAGTCGGATAGTTCTGCCATCCGGTGATGCCTTCTACCGGGTTGAGACGAGCTGAAGGGGCGTCAGAAAGAATCTGTTTCAGATATCTGATGCGGTCGTGGCTTTTGCCGCGGAGCACACCTCCTTTTGACCACCACAGGATTTCGTCTGATCTGTCAGGCCCGACTTCGGGCTGTGTGAGTATCACTTCTCCGTGGCCCACAAAGGCACCTCTTGTGAAGCCTTCCCAGAATTTCTGTACCATTTCTTCGGCTGAGAGAGTGCCCCATACCCAGGGGATGTTGCCTTCGTAGCGACATTCGTCGTAGATGACAGGCTTGTGATATTGAGAGCGCAGATTCCCGGCGTTGGCCATGTCGGATGACTGGATGCTGACGTGGGTGACGCAGGGGTCGTTCTGATCATAGAGTTTCACGCCGTTGTGGATGCCTCTCAGATGCCCGTAGGGGTCGTTCTCGGCAAAGAAACGGAGATGGTGCTGCCAGTCGGCGGTGTCATAGGCTTCCATGAAGTCATATTCGTTGGCCATGCTCCACCAGACGTTTTTGAATGCGCTGAAGCGGGAGATGACATATTGCATGTAGCGGTCTCTGGTTTCCCTGTCGAGTTTGCTGAAGCCCCAGCGGTCATAGGGATGATAGACGATCAGGTCGGCTTCGATGCCGAGGCTGTCAAGCGAGGCGATGCACTGTTCGATGTTTCTGAAATAGGCGGGGTTGAGACGGTTGAAATCCCAGCTGCCGGTCTCACCTTCGAAAGGGTATAGAATCGGTTCGTTGCGGTTCCAGTCGTAGCTTTTGGGGAATATGCACATTCGGATTTTGTTGAAACAGCTGTTGCGGAGGGTTTCGAGTGTCAGCTGGATGAGGCTGTCGGGCTGATGTGTCCATGCGTAGCAGGTAGTACCCACGGGGATGTAGGCGGTTCCGTCGGAGTAGGCGAATCCGAGCGAATCGACTCTGACAGGACCGTGGTTTCCGGGTGATGCCGGGAGGCAATCGAAACTGCCCCGCAGATTCGATTTCGGACTGTTTCCGGAAGTGCGGTAGGTCCACCGGCCGGGCTTGTGGGGCATGAAGCGGATTTTGTATGTGTCGTTGCCGTCATAGAATGCGCTGACTTTTACGGTGTCGCAGCCGTTGATGAAGGTGCATCCGGAGTCGATGTTGTCAAACGGATGCTGACCGGCTTTCTGCCGGAATGAGAGTTCGAATATTTTCCACTGCTCTACTGCCGGGGCTGCGGAAACTCCGGTTGCCGTAGCCCCTGACAGAATGCAGATGATGGAGATAGTCGTGCTGATTATTCTGTTCATAATTGTTACGGTTTGGATTATAATTCTGAGTCTTCCCACTGGAATACTGTGCCGCCGAGCCGGCTTGCGGAGGTGCCGGGCCAGTCGGCTCCATAGGTCTCGCCGGATGCCGGATCGGTTCCAACATAGCGGTTTGTTTTCAGAGACAGAAGCATACACTGGCCGTGGAGCATGTCCTGCCACATGAAAAGGCAGTCATCGGTCTCAGTGGCTGACAGGCGGAGGTCACCGGACAAGCCGAGTCCGGCCACGGTCATGAAGCCATTGCCGTTGACGGCTTCGAGCACAACCTTGCCGTTGCCTCGGTCATGGACTCTGAACCGGGTGTTGACAGAATCAAAGTCTTTGTCACCCTGCCATGCCGAGAGCACCATTTTGCGCTGGTGGGCCACCAGTCTGTGGCCGTTGGCCAGATTACTTATGGTGATGGTCTTGCCGAGCGGAATGTTGCCGCTGCGGTCGGCGAGCGGTTCGTCAACGGTGAAATTGTCAAATTCGGCATAGCCGCCTTTGGAGAGAAGACGGTTGAACGCGAAGAGGGCATAGCGTGCGCCCTGGAAGGTTTTAGTCTGATAGGGGATCACCATTCTGCCGCCAATGTCATTGAAACTTTGGCCGTCGGTGCTGTAGCTGAACTGCGCCCATTCGTGCTCGAAGTCGCCTGTTATTCGCAGGTGCAGTTCCGGCTTTTCAAGAGGCTGCTCGATGGTTGTGTCGGTTCCAAGGTCATAGAAGCTTATGACCGGCCCGTTGTCTTTTACCTCGATGCCTATCCATTCATAGGGAATGTTGAGCAGTCCGAGGCCTGCCACATCGCCTTTCTTCATTTTGGATGCGTCGAGGGTCACTGTGGCTACGGATACCGGACCTATGCCACGCTGGGTGAGGGTGTTTTTTGCCCAATAGAGATCTTTGGCTGGAAGTGAGTTCAGCCGTAGACGGCCTTTGCGCAGAGACCACTGGCTGTCATCGGGCAGATGGTTCCACTGCCAGACGGGCTGGAGCCGGCCGCTGTCGAAATTGTCGCTGCGGGTGTATGGGGCGTGTGGTGTCACCGTTGCACTGACTTGCGGTTTCAGCCAAGTGCGCGGAGTGCGGCCAAGGTTGCCGGGGAGGCCGAAATAAGGCCATCCGTCCACCCATGTCACAGGCGACAGGCTGGTGGTGCGGCCAACGGCAAGGAAGTCAAGCATCGAAAAGCCCCACCAGTCGCCATTTTCGAGCTGTACTATTCCGCCCTGGTGGAGTGTGGCGCAGCCCATGTTGTCGGCATTCGGTTTGCCGGTTTTCAGGCGCCATTTGCCCGGTTCCGGCATGGCGCCGTCCATAGGGATGTCTGTGGCCCATGTGGAATGTTCAGTGCCCAGGGTTTCACGGCAGCTGATGACGCGGGTTTCGTAGGGTCCTTCGAGGCGGTCGGCGCGCGCACACATCATGCGTCCCATAGGGGAGTAGTCGGCGCTGATGATATAGTATTTCCCGTCGATCTTGTAGGCGTGGTGGCCTTCACCCATAGCGTTTCCGGCGGGTATGATGCAGCGGTCGCTGCCATCTACATAGCCGCTGAAATCAGGCTTGATCTCGATGCAGTGCACTTCGTCGTAGCCGTGGATGGCGTATATGCGGCCGTTGTCAAAGAGTACAGACAGGTCATGTATCCAGCCTCCGAGGCTGTAATGTTTCCAGGGCCCTTTCGGGTCAGAGGCTGTGTAGACCTGCATGCCTATTCCGTTTATGTTGGAAAAGATGTAGAAAGTTCCTTCATGATAACGTATGCACGGGGCCCATATGCCCTGTCCGTATGCTTCTTTGCCGTCTTCGAGCCGGAAGCGGGGATCGTCGATGTCTATTCGGTCGAAGGCGTAACTGCAGAAGTCCCAGTTGACAAGATCTTTTGATTCGAGGACCACGAGTCCTGGATTGCAGTGCATGGTGGTCCCGACAAGATAGAATGTGTCATTGACACGGATGATGTCAGGGTCGGAAAATTCATCGTAGAACAGCGGGTTTGTGAAAGTGCCGTTGCCGTTGTCGGCAGTCCATGATTTCTGTTGGCCGAATGAGGTGGTGACGGACAGTAATGCCGATGCTATGAGAAGTTGGATTTTTTTCATTGTTTCTGTGCGGGTGTTATGGATCAGTCGAATTTCCAGAAATCGAAATTGAAAAGCTTGCAGCCTTTCCGGCCGCTGAAGGCGAAGGTTAGGTCATGGATGCCGGTGACAGGAGCGGTTACTGGCACAGTCACGGATTTCCATTCTTCCCAGCCGCCGGTCGGTGGGACTTTGACCGAGGCAATGAGTTGCCCGTCCGTGCCGCCGGAGTAAACGTTGATTGTTCCTCCCCGGAGTGCACTTGCCACTGAGACAGTCAGCCGCGAGGGCGATTTTTTGCCGAAATCAACTTCGCGCACCTGAAGATAGTCACCATTGTGTATGTCGGAAACATAGATGCCTGTCTTTGCGTTCGGCTCAGTCTTCAGACCTTCTGACCAGGCTATAGTCTCGGCTTCGACGCGGGAGTAGGGGTTGAGTGTGCCGACCGGGTCCGGACCTTTGGTCGTGGGAAGGATTATCGGGAGAGAGCCGTCAGGATTGTATTCAAACTGTTCGATCGCCGTAGACCGGTTGAAACCGCTGCCGCCGGGAAGAGTGCCGCAGTGATAGGCGAAATAGTGCCGTCCTTTGAAGTCGGCTATTCCGCAATGGTTGGTGAATGAGCCCATTTCCTGAAGGGGCATGATCTGTCCGGCGTATTTCCACGGTCCCCAGGGGGAGTCGCTTACCGAATATGATATGTGTTCCGGGACTCCGCCTGCGGCATAGGCGAGAATGTAGCTGCCGTTGCGCTTGTAGAACCAGGGCCCTTCTTCGTAGAGGTCTTTGTAATCAGTGAAGGCAGTGCCTTCGGCAAGTTTCTCCGGTCCGCCGAAGGAATCTTCGGTCTGAATGAATTTGTAGACGCCATCCTTTACTTTTTCAACATGATTTCCGCTGATGGTAAAATTTTTATCATAGGATATCATATCGGGGTTCAGTTTGCAGCACCACAGGCCGGGGTTTCCCCAGTAGAGCCAGGCGTTTCCGTCAGGTTCGATGAAGACTGTAGGGTCAATATAGCCGCCCGGATCACTGACAAGGGGCGCTCCTATAGCGTCGGTGAATGGTCCTGTTGGACTGTCGGCTACGGCCACGCCTATAGCCATGTCATGAGTGCTGCTGTCCACGCAGCATACATACCAGTAGAATTTACCGTTGCGCTCGATACATTGTGAGGCCCAGGCGCCCCATTCGGCCCAGCTGAAGGTGTCGAGCGACATCGGAGAGCCGTGGTCGGTCCAGTTGACCATGTCTTTTGATGAATATACTCTCCACTCATTCATTACGAATTCATCGTGGCGGCCGTCCTCATCATGGCCGGTATAGATATAGAAGGTATCATTGTAGACCATAGGGGCCGGATCGGGAGTGAAATTGGTCTGCACTATCGGGCGCTGTGCCCAGGCTGTGGCAGCGATTGTCAGACTGATGGCTGTTGCCGTTATGTGGCGGTGAACTGCTTTATTCATGGCGAATAGTATGAAAAATCCTCTGACCGTGTCAGCCTCCGGTTCTGTCGCTGACACGGACAGAGGATACGATTAAAAAACGACCTTAGATATTTATTAATTGCACCTATTATATAGTGTAGTTACATTGCCTCAGGAGCGGGAGCTCTTTCATAGATACTTTCAAGAGTATATTCGGGACTGTGGTCGGAAACGGCGCGTACCATCGCGGCGACAGAGGCTGCATTGGAATGTACGAAATCTCCGGTCTGACGGTCGAAGATGGCGCCTTGGCCTGCTCCGAGGCCTTTGCCTCCGTTATCCCAGAACACAGGTGACAGACAGCAGTCATGAGCTGCCTTGCAGAAATATTCAAGGTAGTAGTCGCGGAATGCACTTTCGCGGCCGGCCGGGCGGTTGGTGCAAGTGAATTCACCGATATAGACAGGGATGTTTTTGTCAGTGAATCTTTCTTTCAAGCCCTTGAAAATGTCGGCAAGGCCTTCTTCATCTACATCATCGGCGGGATATTTGCCTTCGGATGCAGTGTGGCCCCATTCGGGGAGATATGTCCAGTTGCCGCCTTCGTCATAGAATTCCATGCAGAATTTGCCGGGAGAGTAGCAGTGGACCGAGACGAGCAGACGTCCTATAGCGGGGTCTTTGGGCAGTTCGAGATGCTCAACAAGTTCCCAGCCTCCGGCATAGCCGGGGATTCCGAGATAGCGTGTGGCGTTTTTGCCTCCGGTGGCACGCACGGTGTTCACAAACAGCTGGTTCCATTCGTTGAGGAGTCGGTACTGGTGTCCGTTGTCTGTGGTGTTCGCGCCCCAGCCCCAGTCTCCGTCATGGATTTCGTTGAAGCCTTCGAAAATCAGAAAATCACCGGTGTCGACAAACCGTTCTGCAATTTGTGTCCATACTTTGCGGATTTCGTCTTCAACCTCAAGGTTTTTGGCGATGTTTGCGGCCGCGCCTTTGAAATCGAGCCAGAAGCCGTAGCCGCCAGAACCGTCATGATGGATGTTGACAATTATGTTGAGACCTGCATTTTCGGCATAGCCCACAATCTCGGCCACTCGTTCGAGGCGGTCGTCGATCTTGTAGTCAGGTGCGGCTCCGATATGTCCGAACCATGTTACCGGCAGACGCACAGTCTTGATGCCGGCTGCCTTGATCTTGTTGAAGAGTTCCTGAGTCAGCGGATAGTTGCCGTCACAGAGTTCGTCGGCGACACCGTTTTTGTAGGCATCCATCTGGTTGCCGGGATTCCATCCCAGACCCAGCCAGTCAGCTATTTCATGTACTGAAGCCTGGGCAAGGGCCGACTGATTGACGGTCAGAGTCTTGGTCTCGTTATCGGATTTGATTGTCACCTCTGCCGATCTGCTGTCACCGTTGTTTTCATCAACGGTGACATAGAGGCGATAGATTGAAGCGGTCAGGCGTTCGAGCTTGAGGCTGACCCAGTTTTCGCTGCATGAGATCTGCGGAGTGACAGCTGACTTGATGCGGAAGTTGTTAGAGTTGCTTTCTCTCTGAAATGACAGCACATCGTTTTCGAGCACGAAGTGGATGTCTTCTGTGTCATAGACGTCTTTGTTGTCGGAACATGAGAGGCTGCCGAATGAAAGCAACAGAGATAGTGCGATTGGAATTATATTCAGATGTCTCATATCGTTTTGTAATATCTGTGTTAGTGGCTGTTTTGAGGTTTACTGTCTGACATACAGACGGAAGTTGTCGAAGTAGACTGCCACATCCTGTTCGGCCAGTCCGTTGCAGAGATGGAGATAGACCGATGTCAGTGAGAGTCTGATGTCACCATAGGTGCTGCCTCCGGTGACGAGATTTCTCAGCGGTATGGAGCAAGACATCCATCTGCCGGTCTCGCATTTGCCGGTGATGCGATCATGGTAGCCGTTGAACGTGTACTGGCCCTTGAAGTCACTTCCGTCACAGAGAATGAACCAGCATTCCATGCCTTCGACTTCCGGATAGTGCATATAGCATTCGTAGCGGAATTCGATGTCTTCGATCGGGGTGCTCTCAGGAATGTTGGGTATCTGTGACTCGCCGAGGTAGAGAGGTCCCCACCATCCGTTGTAGAGTTGTGTGGTTCCTTCGATTCCCCAGAATTTGCCGGAAGTGTTGGCCGGTTTGTTATTGGCTGAAGTCTGGTCAACTACTTTGTTACTGTCGGTTCCGCCCCAGAAATAGCGTCCGAAGCTGTCGAAGTCGATCAGTACGGCGCTCTTCTGATAGAAGGGTATTGTATCGCGGCCCTGTTCGGTCACGAGGATCAGACGGCCGCCCTTTTCAGGCAGGGTCGGGAGCGTGAATGTGAGCTGAGTGTTGTCATCATTGACTGTGATGTCTTTGGCCGGAATAGTGATTTCGTTTTTGCCGATGATGATGGCCACAGGATCATTGAATTCCTTGCCGAAGAGAGTGCAGGGTTCGCCCCATATAGGCATGTCAGATGAAATTTCCTCGATTACCGGCGGATTGGGCTTGGCGGAGGTGAATCCGATTACCGATGATCCGGAGTGACATTCGATCACGATGTAGCCTTTTTCGAGAACCGTGGCGGGAAGTTTTGCGGTGATGAGGTCGAAATCGGGGCCGATTTCATAGTCGGTGATCTCATATTTAGTCACCGGACCTTCCGGTTCGACCGGGTTTCCGTCATCATCAACTTCAAGGGGATTGAAGTCTGTGAGATAGAGACTTTCCACTTCATAGATGTTTTCACCTTTAATGCGTATCTCCTGTCCGGGCAACAGTGGCATGTCATCGGTCCAGTCGGCAGTATATGATATGAGATATGGAGCCGGAGAGTTGATGTGGAACGCATATGTGGCGGTGCCGTGGCTTGTGACAACTCTGATCTCTGATTTCAGTTCAGGGTTGGCACCCACGAGTTTAAGTTCGCCAGGAATCGAGAGTATTATGTGGGTCGGGGTGGCATACGTGGGGTTGAAAGAAATTTTCTGATCGTTGATGTAGATCTCTTTCGCGCCACCGAGATTATGGCCAACGAGGACGATTATATCCCAGGGGTCTGCTTCGGTGAACAGGCTGTCGGCCTTTTCCGGATCAATCGTGCGGACTCCGGTGATCACAGGCTGACCTCCGTCATCTCCGTCTGATTTGCAGGAGACAAAACACAGCATCTGCATCATGCACACGATGGCTACGCAGAAACAGCTTATATAGTTTTTCATTGTTATCATGTTATTTCGTTTGATATACCACTCTCTTAGTCTTTGAAATTATAGCTGACAGGTTCTGCTTTGAGCAGCGGGTTCTGGATCACATCGTTTTCGGGATAAGGCATGAACATCTTGCTTGCTATCACGACTACAGGTGAGGTAGGCTGGATGATGCCTTCGATTATCAGTTCGCCGTCAGAATCTTTTTTGATTTTGTCGGCGCGGGTGCCGCGTTCCTGATTGTTGATCATATTGAGAATCTTTTCAGGTTTCCATTTGAACCAGGTGATGTATTCATACCAGTTGGTGTATTCCATGCTGAATTCAATGCGGCGCTCATGGATAATGTCATCGAATGTAACGGATGTCTTGGGGTCGATCATGGCTCTTTCTCTGACTTTGTTGAAGTATTCGAGGCCGGGACCGCCGGTGAGTTTTTCCTGATTGCCGAGGCAAGCTTCCGCATAGGTTAGATAAGTGTCGGCGAGACGTATTATATAGGTGTTGAGCGGAGAGCTCATGGGACCCACATTGCCGTCATTGTCATCGTCAGGCCCACCGATGGCGCCTTTCTTGATCTGGGCGTTTTCCTTGTCGTAGTGATAGCCGCCTTTTTCTATGCAGAGTTCGGGATAGAACGAGTGCTGGGTGAAATATGTGGCGTTGCGGCGGATTGTGTCGGAATGTTCGTACTGGTCGAGCATTTCGAGCGGTGCGAATGGAGAGCCCCATGCGGCTACGCCTCCGGAGATGTCAGAGAATGAGAGGATAGAGTAGAGTGTGTTCTGTGTTCCCCATTCTCCGAGCGGCACCCACTGCATGGCCAGCAGAGATTCCTCATTGTTGTTGAATTTGTATTTGAAGAGATCTGCATATGTGGGGAGCAGTTTCAGCCCGCTTTTGGTGCAGACGTCCTCGCAGAGTTCCTTGCATTTTTCAAGGTCGGCCTCGTCGCGGTTTCCTCCGTTCCATCCGGAGCGGCAGAGGTAGACTTTGGCAAGAAGAGCTTTCGCGGCCCAGCATGTGGCGCGACCTTTGGTCCATGATTCAGGTAGATATTCAGCGGCATATTCAAGGTCACGGATGATGAATCTGAACACGTCTTCTTCCTTGTTGAGAGGACGCACAGGGTTGTCGACGATCTCCTGATTGTGTTCGAAGAGGATAACCGGGCCCCATAGACGTAGGGCATAGAAATATGCGGCAGCACGCATCAGGCGCGCCTCACCGATGGCGCGATGGATTCCCTCTTCTGTACAATCGGCTGTCGCTTTGGTCTCGCAGGCTTCAATGACAGAGTTTGACATCGTCACCACGGCATAGAATGATCTCCAGATGTTTGACAGGTGGCTGTCAAGTGCGGTGACCTGCATGGTGTTGAACTGCGGGAAGTTCCAGGCGTCGAAACATTCATTGGCGAGACTGCTGATGCAGAGCGCGCCTTCTCCGTTATATTCAAACCAGGGTCTGTTATAGAGTACGGACGTCGCTGATTCGAGTGCTTTGTCAGAGACATAGAAAGTTCCGTCCACATAGTTTCCCTGCGGGAGTTTCTCAAGAAAGTCATCGCTGCATGATGCAACGCATGAAGCGGCAGCGATTGCGATCAATGGAATATATAGTTTTTTCATTGGTGTTCAGGTTAAAGTGAGACATTGAGTCCGAAGGTGTAGATCACCTGTGACGGATAGCGGGCATAGTCGATGCCGCGTGTGAGCACATTGTAGTTGTAGGCTCCGATTTCGGGGTCGAATCCTTTGTAGCGGGTGAATGTGAAAGGATTCTGCACGTTGAAATAGAGGCGGAGGTTCTCGATGCTTGCACGCTTGATCAGCTGTTTCGGGAAAGTATAGCCCAATGATATGTTCTTGACGCGCAGATATGAACCGTCTTCAACAAAATAGCTGCTCATGCGGTTGTTGTTGTTCGAATTGTCAAGAGCGATGCGGCAGATACGGGCGTCGGAGTTGATGACATGCATGTTTTCAAACGTATGGCCTCCGTCAGGATCAATGAGCCCTACGTTGGCGAGCCTTGTGGTTTCCAGAAGAAGATTGGAGTTTCTCATAGGGTCTGTGTAGACCTGGCGCAGGTAGTTGAACACCTTGTTGCCATGTACTCCTACAAGTGAGAGGTTGAAGTCAAAGTCTTTGTAAGTAAGGGTGGTGTTGAATCCGTAAGTGAATTTTGGCTCAGGATTGCCTATGAACTTACGGTCGCTTTCATTGATTACTCCGTCTTTGTTCACGTCTTCGAATATGTAGTCGCCATACCAGATCTCGTTCTCCTTGATTGTTTTGTCTTCAGGAATTGCCACGAGAATTCTGTTGAAGTTGTCGTCAAGCATGAAGTCGCCGTTCTTGTCTTTGACATAGAAATCGTCAGCTTCCTTGAACATGCCGATTACGTTGTAGCCGTAGAACTGGCCAACGGGCTGTCCGACAACGGTGTTGGTATAGGTGTCAGCTCCGATCTTTCCGGTGATGCTTGATGTCTTGGTGTAGAGTTTGGTCACCTTGTTGCGGTTAAGCGAGAAGGTGAATCCTGTACGCCATGAGAAGTCGCGGGTGCTGATGTTGACGGTGTTGAGAGTCCATTCGAAACCTTTGTTTTCTATGGCTCCGGCATTGACCCAAGGTGAGGAGATGATGGAGGTCACGTAGTCAGGCAGTGAGGCCTGCATAAGCAGATTGTCTGTCTTTTTAAGATAGGCATCGATTATGAATTCGAGTCTGTTGTTGAACATGGCCAGATCAAGACCTACGTTGTACGATTTTGTCTCTTCCCATTTGAGTTTGTCGTTGGAGTAGTTTCCGGCGTAGAATCCTGCGCCCCAGATAGTGGCGCTTGAAGCCATAGTGGTGCCGTAGGCGTATGCTCCGGCGTTCTGATTTCCGACTATACCCCAGCCTAAACGCAGTTTGAGGTTATTGACAGGCTCTACGTTTTTCATGAATTTTTCCTGAGAGATGCGCCATCCGAAGGCTGCTGACGGGAACCAGCCCCAGCGGTTGGCTTTGCCGAAGTTCGAAGATCCGTCGGCACGCAGTGTGAAGGTCAGCAGGTAGCGGTCGGCAAAATTGTAGTTGGCGCGTCCGAAGTATGACTCCATCGAGCCTGATCCTCTCGAACTGTTGTTTTTGGCTGTCAGCGCATCGCCGGCTACAAGTTCGTGGACTGAGTTGAGGAAGTAGTTTTTTCGGCTTCCGGAGAGATATTCATATTCGTTTTCACTTGACTCATGACCGATCATCACGTTGAACGAGTGATTGCGGATGTGCTTGTCGTAGGTCAGGAATGTCTTGAAGAAGTAGTTCTTGCCGTTGCTTGCGCTTCGTGAGCTTTCAGAGTCCTGAATGAAAAATCCGTAGTCGTAAGTCGGGCGGTAATAGTAGTGGTTGCTGTAGTTGAAGCCTCCGCCGTATTCCACACGCAGATTCAGACCGTCGATGATCTTGAAGTCGGCAAACAGGTTGCCGTAGAAGTCGGTTCCGCGGTTATAATCTTCGCGGAGCAGAGCGTCGGCCACGGGGTTTGCATAGAATGTGCCGAAGTTGTTGTCTTCGGTCTGATAGCCGTATGATCCGTCAGGGTTTCTGACAGGTACGTTGGGGTGCTGGTCAAGTGCGGTGCGGATGATATTGCCGTTGTCAATCGTGTTGGTCTGCTTTGTGCGGCTCAAAGAGGCGCTGACACCGAATGAAAGCCATTTGGTGATGTTGGTGTCGATGTTGATTCGGCCTGACAGACGCTCGAAATCTGATCCGATAGCAATACCGTCCTGACCGAGATAGCCTAAGCCGATGGCATATTTACCCCAGTCGTTGCCGCCTGAGACTGTCAGCTGGTGGTTGTGCATGTGGGCTGTTCTGAAGATTTCGTCCTGCCAGTCGGTGCCTTTGCCGAGAATAGAGACATCGGCGAATTCCTTGGTGGCGCCGAATCCCATCACCTCGGCACGGAGGTTACGGTAGGTGGCGAACTGGCGCAGGTCCATTACGTCGAGGCGGTCGGGGATGTTCTGGATTCCGTAATAACCTTCATAGCTGAGTTTGGTTTTTCCTGCTTCACCGCGTCGGGTAGTGATCATGATCACGCCGTTGCTCGCGCGTGAACCGTAAATGGCTGTGGCCGATGCGTCTTTCAGCACTTCCATTGACACGATGTCAGAGGGGTTGATGGCTGAAAGAGCATTTGAATTGCCGTCGGCCTGGCCTGAGAGGGGCACACCGTCGACTACGTAGAGAGGCTCGTTGCCGTTGAGCGAGTTTGTACCTCGGATGCTGACCGAGATACCGCCGCCGGGGGCGCCGGAGTTCTGCGTCACCTGCACACCGGCTGCACGGCCCTGAAGAGCCTGGTCAAGCGATGTGGCCACGGTTTTTTTGATGTCTTCCGCAGAGACTGATACCACAGATCCTGTCAGGTCGCTGCGCTTCATGGTTCCGTAACCGACAACCACTACTTCATCCAGCGTCCTGGAGTCTTCCTTGAGATAGATCTCGACTTTGGATCTGTCACTGACTTTGATGCTTTGGGTTGTGTAGCCGATGTAGGAGAATGTCACTGTCTGTCCTTTTCTGACGTTGACGCTGAAAGCGCCATCGGCATCAGTGACAGTGACTGCTCCGGACTGGACTCTTACTGTGGCTCCGATCAGAGGCATGTTGTCATCAGCGCCTCTGACCACGCCGGTAAGTTTAAAGTCCTGTGCAAAACTTGGGAAGACAACACATCCCAGCAACACGGCAACTATCAATCGTAACAGGTGCCGTTGTTTTTTCAATGCGATTTGCATAACTTCATGATATTAATGGTAAGATGATAAATGTTTTCAAGTTTAAGATGTATAGAGCGTCTGTGTCTATGGCAATGTGTGATCAGCGGATGAAACGCCATTCGTCGAATTTGAAATCGCCGTCCCGGTAAACGAAGCAGAGATCCTGGCTCCCTTTGAGCTTTTTGCCGAGCCGGACGCTGACGGTCTGCCATTGGGGGTGATCAATGACGAGACTTGCTACGCGCTTGCCTTTGGAACTTCCGATGTGGATGTCGATAACACCTTTGCCTCTGACTTTGGCTTCGAATCGAGAAGCTCCTTTCCCGAAATCTGCGCCACGGACTTCAGACTGCTGACCTGAGCCTAATCCGCAGGCAACCATGTTGCCGACCACGTCAGTGTGTTCGAATTTTATGCCTGAGGTGGCGGCTACGGTCTCGGCCTGCTGCCACGCGAACGGATCGAGCGGTTTGATCTGTGCGACTCCGGTCTGGGTCATCTGTCCGGTCGGTATTGCGACGCTGTTTTCGTCAACATCAAGTCGGTCTACGCAGATATTCCGGTAGCCGGTAGTGATGCCTCTGAAGTCAGCAAGGTGATTGGTGTGATAGAAGATGTAATATTCGTTGTTGAAACGCAGGAAGTGGGTGTGATTGTTGGTGTATTCCATCCCATAGTCATGAGGATTTTTGAGAATGTCGCCGCGGAATTCCCAACTGTCGCGGTTGAGCGGGTCGGTCGATGTCATATAACCGATCGAACAGATTGAGGGGTGCGAGACTTCAGGATCATTCCATTCGGTACGGTCGACCCAGTCGGTGCTGTAGGAGTAGACCCATGTGCCGTTTATATAGTTCAGCTCACTGGCTTCAAAGAAGTATGGAGCGGGAATTTCGCTGATTTCGCTGTCGAGACTCAGAAGGTCGCTTCCGAGGCGGACTATGCGGGCGCTTCCGGGCAGAAATGTAGTGGCTTTTGAGCTGCGTCCTCCTCCGAATGAGAGCCAGCCTACGCCGTTTTCGTCAATGACCGCACCCGGATCGAAGGGGGCCGGGCAGTCTGTAAGTCCGGGGGTGTTCACATCTATAAGGTCATGACCGAGCGGGTCGGTCCAAGGGCCTACAGGAGAAGTGGCGGTGATGACACCGACACCGCCTCCGCCGTGGGAGTAGTACATATAGAAATGAGTCTGGCCGTCACTTTCGGTGCGTGATATTATGGACGGAGCCCATGATACGCCTTTTTCGCCAGTCCAGGGGGCAGCCTGTCCCACATCGATGATGCCGTGGTATGTCCAGTTGACCATATCGTCTGACGACATCATTACGAGTGAATGGATATGTGCGTAGCTGTTTTTCCCATCGCGCCCCACGGAGTCAAGCTCCTGCTGGTCGTTTGTTCCGTAGACATACACGCGCCCGTCATGCACCACGGCTGTCGGATCGGCTACATGCAGAAAGTCAAGCAGCGGATTGCAGTTTCCGGTGCCGAGTTTCGGTGTCTTTTCAAACTGATGGTTTGTCACGGCTTCGGCTGCGGAAGTACCGTTTATAAGTAAGGTGACAGCAAAAATACTGGCAAGTTGCTTTTTTGATAACATAAGGCTGATTTGTGTTAGAGGCTGATAATGATTAGCTGAAACAAATGTAGTTACAGCATCCGGATAGTCTTATGTCATTATGTGTTCTGGAATGCGCCGCGATGTATCATGAATCAAGTACGACCCTTCAAAAACTCAGAAGGTAACATTCCGAACTCGTTTTTGAAATTCTGGGCAAAGCGTCGCGGAGAGTTGAAACCGCACATGTAGGCGATTTCGGCAACCTGCATTTGGCTTTGCTCAAGCAGCTGACGGGCGCGTTTCAGTCGGATAGTGCGTATGAATTCGGCCGGGCCTTTGCCTGTGATAGCCATAAGCTTTTTATAGAGATATCCGCGGCTAAGGGCAAGTTCGGAACTCAGTAACTCGACGGAGAAGTCAGAGTCGCTCATATGCTCCTCGACAATGCGAATGGCTTTTTCAACGAGTTTCTCATCAAGAGAGGTTATGGTGATCTCGCTTGGGGAGACATCGAGCTTATTGCTGAACATCCGGTGGTTGCGCTCGAACAGGTCGATGAATTTCTTTATGCGCAGTTGCAGCAGCTTGAGATTGAACGGTTTGGTCAGATAGTCGTCGGCTCCGAGTTCAAGCCCTTCGAGACGGTATTCCTCAGCGGTTTTGGCGGTCAGCAGTATGACCGGGATGTGAGACCACCGGATATTGGTCTTGACCTGCCGGCATAGTTCCATTCCGTCCATAACCGGCATCATCACATCGCTAACAATCAGGCTGATGTTTTCTTTGGCCATGATGTCAAGCGCCTCACGTCCGTTTCCGGCTTTGAATATCGTATAGTCTTTGGATAGGGTGTCGGCTATGAAATCACGATACTCCTCGTTGTCATCTACAATAAGAATGGTGGCTGGAGAGTTTGCGGCAGATGATTCTTCAGAGATGTTTTCAGGAGCCGATGGTTCGGCCGGAGTCCCGCCGGAGTCGCCGGAGTTTTTTTCAGGATTGGATTGAGCGGAGCATCCGTCAACCGGTAGAGTCAGCGTGAATACAGATCCTTTGGGATGGTTGTCGCTGACTGTGATACCGCCTCCGTGCATGCGGGCGTATTCATTAGCTATATGCAGTCCGATTCCGCTTCCGGTCTTATGGTTGCCTTGCTCGCCCTGATAGAAGCGTTCGAAGATATGCTTTTTTGCTTCCGGGGTTATGCCTTGTCCGCTGTCGGCGATGCGGATTATCAGTTCTCCATTTTTCAGAGTGGCTTTCACGCTTACATTTCCTCCGTCAGGAGTATATTTAAAAGCATTTGACAGCAGGTTGTTAAGGATTTTGCCTACTTTCGTGGAGTCAAAGTCCATCATATAGCCTGACGGATCGCATTCGGCGGTAAAATTCATGCCGCGGTTTGCCGCGTAGTCTGTGAAAAGGGCACACTGTTCGCTGATGAAGCGCATGATGTCATCTCTACGACAGTGGAGTCCTTCAGCTCCTACATCGAGTTTGCGGAAATCGAGCAGGGTGTTGATGAGGTCGAGAAGCCGTCGGGCGTTTGAGAAGATTGTCAGCAGTTTCTTTCTCGTCGGTTCATCTTTCACTTCGTCAAGCAAGACCTGTAGAGGTGCCATGATAAGAGTGAGCGGTGTGCGCAGATCGTGGCTGATGTTAGTGAAGAATTTGAGCTTGAGTTCATTGACGCGTACAATCTGCTGGCTTTCGATAGTCTGTCGCTGGATGGCGAGTTTCTGGCGGTGTCTTCTTCTGATGAGAGCTGTCACCAGTATTACACCGCCGATAATAATGAAGAGGTATATGATACATGCCCAGATGGACATGTAGAACGGAGGTCTGACGCGGATTTCAAGTATGGCCGGATCTTCTTTCCAGTTGCCGTTCGGAAGTCCGGATTTTACCAGAAGTCTGTAATTGCCATATGGCAGTGAAGTGAAAGTCACTTTGTTTTCATCAGAAAAGATCCATTTGGAGTCAATGCCTTCAAGCATATAGGCATAGCGGACTCCGGATTGGCCGGTAAGGTCACAGGCTGTAAATTCGATTGTGATAAGTCTGTCGTCATAGCTGAGTTCTATCTGCTTTGTTGCCTCCAGCGCATTTTTAAGAATCAGGCGGTCCTCATAGAGAGAGTCGATGCCTATGCGTGTGCCTCCGATGTAAAGATCGGTGAACAGTATGTCAGGAGGCATGCGCCGGTCTCTGAACACTTTTTCAGGATAGAACGAGATGCAGCCGTCTGAGGTTCCGAACAGAATGGAGCTGCTGTCGGGGCAAGTGACGGCTGTTGAATTGAAAAATGTGCTTTTGAGACCGTCTTTTTTAGTGTAGTTTCTCATGCTGTAGCTCAGAACCCCGTCGGCGGACTCCAGGACGGTGATTATTGAGAGACCGTTGCTTGTCGATGCATATATGTGGCCGTCATTGTCTTCGAGGATGGCTCGGATCATGTTGTCGCACAGTCCGCTCTTTTTATCAAGGTAATACATTGAGTCACGTGCTGTGTCCCAGATCGTGAGGCCTTGGTTATGACCCACCCACAGGCGCCCTTCGCGGTCTTTATAGATCTGGGAAACAAATCCTTGTTTCAGGCTTTGGGTATTGCGGCGGTTTGTGAAGTGTACGCTTGCTTTTTTTGTGGCTGTGTCAACTTTATATAAGCCGTCGAATGATCCGATATAGACTGTGTCGCTATTGTCTGAGTGGAGACACATGGAGTTGATCTGTTCACCTTTGGCTGTAAGGACGGATATGAAATTGTCTGTTTTGCCGCTGACATATTGTGTTCCATTAAGTGTTGCTATCCAGATATTGCCCGCTCCGTCGTTCTGAAGGGCCCATATAATGTCTGATATGAGTGAGCTGTTGGCGGTTGTGAAATGTCTGACGTTGTTGCCGTCGATGCAGTAAAGACCGTTGCCGTAGCTGCCGACCCATATGCGGCCGTCGGAATCTTCTTCCAGACTGATTATCGAGCCGTTGAACACAGCCGGCATCCGTTCTATTGTCTCGCTTCCGGGGCGCAGGATCAGCAGACCGTTGCCATCGGTGCCTATCCACAGATTGTTTCTGCTGTCAGTGAGCAGCGATGCTACGTCAAGGCCTCTGCATAGGCTGAAATTTTCAAACTGAAGCAGGTCGTTGTTATAATATGATATACCTGATTTGTTATGTCCGAGCCATATTGTTCCTGATTCATCCTGATAAATGCAGGAGACATTGTCAGATGGCAGCGAGCTGCTTGACAGAAGGTTACTACGTAAAGTCTGGAATGAACCGTCGGATTGGTCGAATATGTAGGCTCCGTTGTGGTCTGTTCCGATCCACACATGGCCGTTGCGGTCGTCAAGAATACTTCTGATACCTTTACTTTGGGCCCCGGTGGCGGGAGTCAGAGAGATTTTGTTCCATGGGGCTGATTTCTGGCGATAATATATGTCATTGTCATAGTCGGAAAAAAGCCAGAGGCCCTGCTGGTAATCGGCATATATATGGTTGAATGATTTTATTCCTTCAGGAGCTGAAAGAGACTCGATGGAAAGAGTCTCTTTGTCGATTCTCAGAATTTTGCCGGACTGTAAGAGCAAATAAATACCCGCCTGATTGTCAGCTATGTTGATTTCGTTGCCGAGAAGACTGATGCCGGTTTCGATGCTGCGCAATGTGCGCGTTTTCATGTCATAGACAGAGATTTTCTTGTCAGTGACCACCCATAGGTTGGCTTCGCGGTCGACGTATATCCTGTATTGCTGCGGTACGGTGACTCCATATGATTCCAGCAGCTTGCCGATGTCAGTCGAGAAATCATCTTTCAGAGAGTTGTAGACAGCATAGTTCTCAGCGCTTTTCACCCATATATTCCCGTCGGCATCCTGTTGCAGCGACCGGATGTCATCAATGAACTCGCCCATTTCCCGTCCGGATGCCGCGAGTGAATATTGTCTGAAGCCATAACCGTCATATCTGTTTAGCCCGGCGGCTGTCCCGATCCAGAGATAACCGTAGTTGTCTTTTAGAATGGTTTTGACATTGCTGTTTGACAGACCGTCGGTAATGTCTAACTTCCGGAATACATAATGACTCTCGGCATTGACACGCCAGACGGTCAACGACAGCAGGATGCATAGCAGAATTCTTTTCATTCGGAGGCTGAAATTTTGCATTTTCACTTTCATACAAAATTATGCAATAATCCATAGCTGTCAAACAGAATGTCGGAAAAGTCACGTTTCACGATGTTTCCAATGATGTGTCACCATGTCATCCGGGCGCTCGTTTACACTGGTGGCGAAACATTACTTGTTGCCACTGACACCGCAGCGCAAAGCGCGTGAGTGTAGGGGGTATTGGCAAAAGAAAATCGCCGGATCTCTGATTTTTTTCAGTGATCCGGCGATTTAAAACGTTGTCTTACCTGGATTCGAACCAAGACAGGCAGAACCAAAAACTGCAGTGCTACCATTACACCATAAGACAATCCTTTTGCCCAAAGAATCATGTGATATCAGTGATACCGATTCTCTAAAGCGATGCAAAGGTAGGCGTTTTTTTGCTATTTCCCAAATCCGGAGGCAATTTTTTGCATTTTTGTGTGGCCTGAGACAGTGATCAGACAGTATAGGAGGGTGATTCCAGGTCACATCGAAGGTGCGGAATCTGCGGGTCAGACGGTTTTGAGCATAGTAGTGAGCAGAAGGGCGATTGTCGGCAGGTCAATGTCATCAGGCATGTTTCTGCGCAGCATTTCAAGCAGTTTCACCTTGCGTTTCTTCACGGTTATCTCGGCCACTCCGAGGACTGCGGCTATTTCTGCGTTCTTAAGACCGTCTTCGAAACTGAGTTTGAGCAGTTGGCGATAGTCGGGCGGAAGTTTTTTGATGGCTGCATAGAGGGTGTCGAGTGTTTCATGCTCTATCAGTGCCAGTGTGGCATCGGCTTCATGGTCGTCTTCGTTTTTTGATTCGGTGTAGTTTCTCATGGCCGAGAGTTTGCGCAGGGCCGATACGGCCTTGTTGCGGATGCAGGCGAGGATGTGGGCGCGCCATTGCTCGGCTGTGTCGAATGAATGTCGTTTCTGAAAGGAGTCGAGCACGGCGTCCTGCACACAGTCATCGGCCATCCAGTCAAGCTCATGGCCTAAAAGCCGGGAGGCATACATCACCATTCCGGGGAAATAGCGTTCATAGAACGGAGCCATTTTCCCGGCGACGAAAGAGTGGAATATGTCATCGGACGTATGCAATATCGGAACAGCTTCTTGGTTACGGGTTGAAGTGTCTTTCTTGAAAGAGTGATTGTAGTCAGTGATAGCAAAAGTACTAAAAATGTCGATAAAATAGAGCAAAAAGGTGGGAAAATAACGAAAAATTAATTTTTATATGCTGTAAAACATAAAAAAAGTCAATATTTGTGATATACTTTTTCCGGGTGTTTGCGAATATGATAAAAAGGCTGATAACCGTTTTTAACTAAAAAAGAATTACGACATGTTTAAAAGGAGTGCTCTGATTTAACACTCCGGAGACAAAATAGAAGATGCAGCGAATAAGTAAACTGTTCATAAAAAGGATTTCGTCACGGCTTTCCACTGAGGAGGAGGCCGAGCTTCAGGCGTGGCGCGATGAATCCGAGGAAAACCGCAGGCTGTATGACCGTCTGACTGATCCGTCATATGTCAAGGCTCAGCTCGATCTGTGGCAGATGGTTGATTCGGAGCGCAGTTGCAGGGAGATGCAGCATGAAGTCGATGGCATCCGTAGTCGGCGTTTAAAGGGCTATTATGTATCCATTGCGGCTCTCTTTGCCGTGGCGCTTGGCATAGGCGTTTTCTTATATAATAATATAGGTGTAGGGTCTGATGGGGTCCATATGGCCGAGGTTCCGAAAAAATATCAGACTGTTCAGACTGTCGATGAGATAAAGCCCGGCAGCACACGCGCCATGCTCTCTGATGCGGCCGGACATAAAGTTGTGCTTAATGAGTCAGATACCGCCAAAGTGGCTACGGTGTTGCTGACAACCGAAAATGCCGACTCGCTTGAACGGAATCTCTGTCTTGAAGTGCCGCGTGGCGGCGAGTTCAAGATCCAGCTTGAAGACGGCACGGAGGTATGGCTCAATTCATCATCGCGGCTCTACTATCCCAAGACCTTCAGCGGCGATGTCAGAAAGGTCAGGATAGAGGGCGAGGCCTATCTCGCAGTTGCCACAGACAGCCTCAGGCCGTTCTATGTCGAGACCGACAATCAGCAGATCCGCGTCTACGGCACTGAGTTCAACGTCCGTTACTATCCGGATGAGACGGAGGTCTACACCACTCTTGAAAGAGGCAAAGTATCGCTAAGCCGTCTTGACGAGCCTGATGCGGAACTGTTCCTGACTCCCGGCCATCAGGCAGTGTTCAGAACCGCAGATCAGAGGGTGCGGGTTCGGCCGGTCAACACTGATGTCGTCACCTCCTGGCGCAAGGGGCGTTTTGTGTTCGAGCATCAGACGCTCATGCGCATCATGCAGGATCTCAGCCGCTGGTATGATTTCGAATATGAGTTTACCGACGATTCGCTCCGAGGCGAAGAGTTCATGGGCAGCATTCCGAGATATTCCGACTTCACCACCGCCATAGCCATTCTTGAAAAATGCGGAGGCATAAAATTCTCAGTAAGTGACGGCAAAGTGATCGTCTCGCGGTCAGGCCAGTAGATAAAACCTGTCATAAAACCAAATCAAAAAGCATTTCAAACCAATCATTATTTTTTCATAGATGAAACGCAGATTATTAACACTGTTAGTTGCCTGGTGTCTGTTACCAGCGGCATTGTTTGCCCGCAACTACGACTTGACTTTCAATGGAGAGACGCCTGAAGCGGCGTTTGACGCCATCAAGAAAGCCACCGGCTATGAGTTTGTCTACAACAAGGGCATCCTCAGTGGGAGCGCCGGGCGCTCCATCACAGGTACATACAATGATATGGACCTGCGCCAGATTCTTAACCATGTGGTCAACGAACAGTTGGGGCTTGGCTATGAAATTGTCGACAAATCAATTGTCCTGTCGAAACTGACGGCTCAGAAGACGTCTTCGTCAAAAATTTCCGGCCGGGTTACAGACAGTCATGGCGAACCGCTCCCCGGAGCATCGGTGTGGCTTAAAAAATCACCTAAAGTAGCCGCAGCCACTGACTATGAAGGCAACTTCCAGCTTCCTTCCGGCGGCCAGACAAATGCGGTTATCGTTGTGTCATATATAGGTATGAAGCAGAAAAACGTCAACTGGACCGGCAAACCGCTGAATATAATTCTTGAAGATGACTCCAACGAACTTGACGGTGTTGTGGTCACCGGCTATCAGGTGATCGACAAGCGCGCCTCGACATCGGCCATCACCTCTATCAAGGCCGAGGACATTCTTCGTGCCGACGCGCTCTCGATCGACCAGATGCTCGAAGGCCAGATCCCCGACATGATGTATATGTCAAATTCCGGTGAAGCGGGAGTCGCCCCGAAGATCCGCATACGAGGTACCTCATCGATCATCGGCAACCGTGAGCCCCTCTGGGTGGTTGACGGTATCGTGGTCAACGACCCGGTGGAAATCTCGGCTGAAGACCTCAATGACCCTGACTACGTCAACCGTATCGGCAACGCAATCGCCGGTCTGAACCCGCAGGACATCGAGCGCCTCGACGTGCTTAAAGACGCTTCTGCCACAGCCCTCTACGGCACCAAGGCCGCCAACGGTGTGATCGTCATCACCACCAAGCGCGGTAAAGAAGGCAAACCGACAATCCGCTATAACAACAACTTCACCTGGAAGCTCCGCCCGCGCTACTCCGACTCGTCTGTCGACGTGATGAGTTCCAAAGAGCGTATCCAGTTCTCGCGCGAGCTGTTCGCCGACCATTATCTGTATAATGACAGAGCGCCGATTGTCGGATATGAAGGGCTGATGTATCAGCTTTATAACGGCAAGATCACCGAAGAGCAGATGACTGCCGGGGTCGCTGCCCTTGAGGCAATGAACACCGATTGGTTCGATCTCCTGACTCACGACAGTTTTTCGCAGCAGCACACAGTCAGCCTCAGCGGCGGTGGCGAACGCGGAACTTATTATGCCTCTCTCGGTTTTGTTGATAATGATGATGTTGTCAATAATACAAAAAATAAGCGCTACAGCGCTGTTGTGAACCTTGATGTCAATTTTGCCAAATGGCTCACCGGCTCGTTCGGCGTAAAAGGCAACATCTCTGACCGCGAATACTATCAGGAAAGTATCAATCCTGTTGAATATGCCTACTCTACCAGCCGTGCTATTCCGGCCTACGAAGAAAATGGAGAATATGCTTATTATGGTAAATACAAAAGCCACAGTAATCCGTATAATTTCAATATTCTGAACGAACTTGAAAACAGCCGTGTTAAGCAGGATCAGTCATCGTTTACCTTTGACGCCAACCTGAAATTCCGTTTCACAGACTGGCTGACCGCCAATGCTATTCTGTCATACACAAGCGCTGCTACGGATATCGAAGGTTTCTGGGGCGACAAGACCTGGTATGCGGCTGATCTTCGAGACAGTGAGTATGGCCAGCTTCCCGGTGATGATTCCCGAATGCCGCAGGGCGGAGAACTGAGCAAAAATAATACCCGTCAGCGCAGCTGGACTGCACGTGTGCAGCTCGACTGGAACAAATATTTCAACGATGAGATCCACAATTTCAGCGGGGGCATCGGTTTTGAAGCATCTCAGAACCGTTATAAAGGCTACAGCCGTGTGGACCGCGGATATTTCCCCGACCGAGGCATGATGTTCGTGTCTGATATAGATCTTGACAAATACCCAATGTATAAATCATGGATCACAGGCAACACACCGTCGCTGACCGATTCCAAATCAAACGTGATTTCCGCCTACGCCACTGTAAGTTACAACTGGCGCCGTATGATCTTCCTCAATGCCAACATGCGTATTGACGGATCAAACAATTTCGGCGACCGCTCAAATGACAAGATCCTGCCCGTATGGTCGGTTTCCGGGTCGTTTGACGCAGCCCAGCTCGACTTTATCAGACAGCAGACCTGGCTTGACCAGCTGACTGTCAAAGGTAGCTATGGCTTCCAGGGCAACATGCTTTCCACTCAGTATCCGGTGATGATCATTCAGAAAAATCCGATGAATGACTATTTCGGTGAATTTACTTCATCGGCCGTTTCAAACCCGAATCCTGACCTGAAATGGGAAAAGACAACCAGTATCAACCTCGGTGTCATATTTGGAATGTTCAATAACCGCCTGCAGATTGAAGGCGATTTCTACTGGAAGCATACCAAAGACGCTTTCATGACCAAGTCGATTTCAACTGTCAACGGCTACTCATCTTATGTGGTCAATGGCGGTAACATCCAGAACAACGGCTACAGCATCGGCATTACCGGCCGTCCCATACAGACCCGCGACTGGCAGTGGAGCATCTCGACATCATTCTCACGCGTGACAAACTCCGTACAGACTCTCCCGGCAGGAGAATCTTACCAACTGTCTGACTTCCTCAACGGCTCAGCCATTGTCAAAGGCAAATCAGTCGGAACGTTCTATTCATACCGTTTTATCGGTCTGAATCCTATTGACGGCGGCCCGATGTTTGATGACTGGCACGATCATTATGCAGATCTTGCAGGCTTGAGCAAATATGACACATATACCCGTGTACTTACTGCGACCGGTTCCCGTGAACCTTACATGTCCGGTAGTCTCAGCACTCGTTTGCGTTGGAAGCGTATTCACGCATCCGCTACATTTGCCTATAGTCTTGGAGCCAAAACCCGTCTGTTCGGCATGTATGGATCTGAGAGCGAATCAATGGGTGGCGCAACCATTAATAGAGCGGGAGAAATCTGGCCTGACAAAAATCTGAGCCGTGATTATCTCAAGCGCTGGAAACAACCGGGAGATGAGCGTCATACGAACATTCCGGCGATTATAGCCTCTAATAGTCCATATTATTCAAAGTATATCCAGCACTGGAGTGTGACCGGATCAGCTACTGATATGGGAATCAATATGATTGCCAATGACTATTGGGATATGTATGACTATAGTGACATCCGTGTAGTAAGTGGTGACTATATAAAGCTTTCTAATATTTCAATCTCCTATGAGCTCCCCGAACGATGGCTTGCCGGATTTGGCCTCAGCCGTCTGGAAGTTCATGCGTCAGGCAACAATCTTCACACCTGGTGCCACAAAGAGCTCAAAGGGCAGACTCCGACTCAAGGCGGATTCACCACAATTCAACTTTCCGATCGTCCAAGCTATTCATTGGGTGTGAATGTTTCTTTCTAATTATGACAGATATATGAAAACTATAAATAAATTTTTGAGCATATTGCTGATCACAGCTTCGGCCGGATGTGTTTCCTGCTCGGATTTCCTTTCGGAATATTCTCAGGACCTTGCAAAAGTTGAAAGCTGGAATGATCTTGACGAACTTCTGCTTGGCGATGGTTATCTGCCTCCGGCCATGAGATCTGATAACACAGGTAATCTTGATATACTCCATTTCATGACAGATGAGATTGAGCCTAACGCTACAAAGCAAGGCAAAAGAGGTGTGGGGTATGCCATGTACACTCTGGATATGTTTCCGTTCTATACCTGGATGGCAGACACCGGCATAGATGAAAAACATAAATATACAGGTAAAGACGATGTTTATTGGAACTATCTTTACAAGCGCATCAATATCTGCAATATCGTCATCGAACTTATTGATGAGCAGCCAGAGAAAAATTTTGGTGATGATATCGAGAAAGAGCGAGTAAAAGGTGAAGCTTATTTTCTGAGAGGTGCTTATTATTATCTCCTGAGCAACCTTTATGGCAAACCCTACAATCCTCAGACGGCTGACACAGACCTCGGTGTTCCATTGAAGGTATCTGGCACTATTGAGGATATTGAATACTCCAGGACTCCTCTCAGTTCGTGTTACAAGCAGATTGTTTCAGACCTTGAAAACGCAGAAACTTATCTGGAAGGGAAAACACGTAAGTCAATCTACAGAGCCAATCAGACAGCTGCTTCTTTGCTTCTGAGCCGTGTGTATCTCTATATGCAGAATTGGGAAAAGGCTGCTGAATATGCTGAAAAGGTGCTTTCGGTGCAGAGCTCATTGCTTGATCTTCGTCAGATAGCCGTCGGACAGGATTGTCTTTCAAAGAGCTCTCCTGAAACGATTTTCAGTATGGGCGGTTACACCATTGCCGCTGCATTTGCTGACGCCGAGGATTCTTGGTTTGGAGATCCCATTGAAGCGAGCTATTATGTTTCTAAAGAGATGAAAAATCTGTATGGACAGGATGACCTCCGCGCATCACGTTACATCGGAGAGACTGAAATCTGGAATTATCCTGATGCATTCCGCAAAGTCAGCGGCCAGCGTAGCAAGTATGGATCTTACTGTGAAGTGTCAAGTTCGTTCCTTATGCGTACTCCCGAAGCATATCTGAACTATGCTGAGGCTATGGCTTATGCCGGAAATGAATCGGCTGCGCGTCAGAAACTTGTGACATTTCTCCACACACGAATGACTGCAGATGTTAACCTGGATGCTCTTTCAGGTAATGATCTGATTGACTTTATCCGTGACGAGCGTGCCCGTGAATTTTTGCTCGAAGGCCACCGCTGGTTCGATCTTCGCCGCTACACAGTGTGTCAGCCTTATCCTTGGTCAAAAACCATAAGCCATGATTATGCTTTCTATGGTGATTATGATCTGGCATATATCGAACGCTATGTGCTTGAAAAGTTCGATGCGGCATATACCTTGCCGATACCCCGTTCAGTCCGTAATTTCCAGGCTTCCATAGGTAATAATCCTCGCCCGGAACGCACTCCGAACAGAGTGGAGCCTGAGACAGATGACGATGATGATTATGATGACTGGGACTGGTAACTAAAAATAATTTGTTATGAATTTTCAAAACAAAGAAAATAATATGAAAAAGATAGCTCTCTATATATTACTCGCTGCTATCGGTCTGCCGTTTGTCAGCTGTTCAGATGATGATGACAATCCCGTTCCAAGCGGCATCAATGATGATTTGTTTTCTGTTCCTGCAGATGCCACGGACGAAGAATCGGTTTTGCGGCGAGAGTTCCATGACAAGACCGGCATCCATCTGCTGTTTTCAGAAATACTTAAATCGACTGTGATCGGAAAGGACGCAAATGGCAATGACATAATCAAGAATGAAACAATTGATTTTGCCTGGGACTATAATAGTGATAATTCCGGCTTGGAATATGAAATGGTTCCATTCGAAGATGATGATCTGGCCGGCAAGCGTAAGGCTGCTGATCTGTTTGTGAAAGAAATTCTGCCTCATATCGAAGGTTCTACCATATCTCCATATTCTGTTCTGCTGACTACTTCTCTTAAATGGCGTGAATATAGATACGATTCGTGGTCAACTTATACGATGTCATGTTGGCGCTGTCTTGCAGTCGATGTCGATGGATGGGTCAATTCCTCTACTCAGGAAGAGTCAGATGCCTGGACTACCGCTATATGTAAAAATATTGTAAAAGACCGTTTTTCCTGCTGGAGCACAGAAGCTAAACCGTGGACTACGATTTCAATTAATGCCGGTGCCGGGGAATATCTGTCAGATCTGTTTGATGATTGGGATCGAGATATAACGCGGGTTTACGAACTCGGATTTATGTCATACCGGAAAACCAGCCGTCCGAGTTATGATAGCCTTCCATACGAAGACAGTGATTTTAATGCGTTTTATGATGCTGTATTTGGCCGCACACAGGAAGACTTCGAGGCTGAATTCGGACAGTATGCCAAAATTATGGAGAAATACAATCTGATGAAGTCTTTGATTGAACAGACCGGTTATAAATTTTAATATGGATCAACAATGAAAAAGTATATATATCTGCTTCTTACGGTAGCTCCGCTGCTTTTTTCTTCATGCAGTGATGATGATGACAAGTTGCCGAAAATTACCCCGACGGAACGCGGCACTGTGACGGATAATGAAGGGAATGTCTATGACTGGGTGCGTATCGGCGATCTGTTGTGGACAACCTCGAATGCCAAAAATGGTCCGGATGTCTGGGAAGTTCAGTACTATGACAATTTTGAATGGCAATATATTTTCGATGGCTATGATGATGAGCCGGAGTCAATTGACTATGTTGAAAATTACAGACCGGTTTACGGCAATCTGATGAACTATGCAGGAGCTGTGGCTTCAGCTCCTGAGGGATGGCGTCTGCCTTCTGATGAGGACTGGCAGAAACTTGAGCGCCACCTTGGAATGACTGGTACAGACCGCACTGGCCGTCGCGGTAATGGCCAGGCTTTCCGCCTGCAGGAAAAGGGCAGTGGCACAGAACTGGCCATGCAGCTCGGCGGCGCTTTTATTTTTCAGCCGAAATTTGGTTGGGTTTCTCTTCCCCTTGATTTCGAGCAGGTTTATGGCTATTACTGGACATCGACCATCAATCCGTCAAACCCTGATGAGGAAAGCGCGTATTTTCGCAAGTTTCTTAACGGACAGGGCTATATATGGCGTGAATCCTGTTCTACCCAGCAGCTGATGTCTGTCCGTTGGGTCAAAGATGCCGAATAAATGACGACCTCTTAGTGTAAAAAATTGGAATAAAACATGAAACCGAACATTGCTAAAATCTCATTGTCAGGGCTTATGGCCCTGACTTTGTCTGTTCCGGCATTTGCCGCAGACAATTTCAGCCTCAAAGGCTCGATTCCAGGTCTGTCAGACAGCCTGAAAGTTGTATTGAATGATGTCGAGGACCCCAACGGTGAGATCCGCCGGATCGGATCGGCTGTGGTCAGCAACGGAACCTTTGAACTTGCAGGTGAGCTGAAATCACCCACTGTGTGTGAATTTTCGGTATTGAAATATGTCCCTGCCCGTCAGGATTTCATGAGAACATTCTCCACTCGTGTCATTGCCGAGCCGGGAGCCATGACGCTTACAAGCGAACTGCCTTTTGACAGCCTGCGTAATGTAAGAGATGACGAGCGCCATGTCAGAGTGACAGGCAGCGAGGCCCACTCGCAGTTTGACCGCTATGTGGCGGCTGTCATGGATGTCGAGCTCAAAGAGCGTGACGCTTCATATCTGTCGGCCAAAAAATATTTCGACTCCAACGGCAATGAAGACACGATCGTGAAATATGACGCGATCAAGAAAGCGGCCAAAGCCGATCTGCTGAAAGCCCAGCGCGAATTCATAGCCGCGCATCCTGACTATAACTACTCGGCTTATCTCGTGCAGCGTGAACTTGAAAAGGTGTTTACCTATTCGGCTGACGAGATCAACGCTATGGCCGACCTTGTGAAAGCTTGCTCCGACACTGCGCGCACATCCACAGTGGAGAAGCGCCGGAAGTTCGCTCTGAAATATGCACTCGGACGTCAGTGTCCGGAATTCGAAGTGACACATACCGACGGCAAGACCTCTCCGTTTGCCTCGCTGCTCACCCCCGGCAAATACACCTTCATTGACTTCTGGGCTTCATGGTGCGGACCGTGCCGCTCGGCCATCCCTCATGTGCGTGAACTGAACAGCAAGTATGCCGACAGGCTCAACGTTTTCAGCATCTCAGTCGATGAGACCGAAGAGCCCTGGCGCAAGGCTATGGACGAGGAAAAAATGGAATGGGCCCAGTTTCATCTCCAGGCCGGAGATCAGATGGCAAAAGGCGCACAGGCCTTTTTCATCACCACCATACCGCGCCTTGTGCTGCTCAACGACAAGGGTGAGGTTATCTGCTCCACTAATATGCCCCGTGAGATCACAGCCTGCATTGAAGCTGAACTCGGCAAGTGAAAAAACATCTAAAACAGAATGAAAATGAAAAAATCGTTGATATTGTCAGTCCTCGTAGGCTCTGCATTCGGACTTGGAGCGCAGACACAGGACGGATTCAGAATAAAAGCCGACATTCCGGGCCTTAAAGCCGGAACAGAAGTTCTGCTTGTAAGTCAGGAACGCGGTTCGAAAGAAAATCTCGCCGAGACCAAAGCCAGTGATGGCGCTTTTGTCCTGACCGGATCAGTGGCATCTCCGACTCTGTGTGAAATCAGAATCAAGAGCCTGCGCGAAGGTGAGATGGACAAGGCTGTCTGTCTGATGGTAGAGAACACAGACATGGCAGTCAGCGCCGCCCATATCGACAGCGTGGCCCCCGGCTTCTACTTCGGTACATCCGGCCTCCGGCAGGAAAAGAATGTGAAAGTGGATGGCGGACAGGCACAGCGTGAATACAAGGAATACACAGACTATATGTATCCCTACACATTTGCTTCGAAAGAGGCCCATTTCAACACCTACATTGATGAAAACCGTGATCAGTCACCCGAAGGCAGCAAGCGCCTGAAAGCTGCGCTCGCCGCCGCAAACAAGCAGGAGAGTGCCGCACGCAAACGCTTCATCACTGAGCATCCCGGCTATAGCATCTCCGGTCTTTACTGGGGTGAGATACTCAATAGCCCTTTCTCGTTCACAGCATCGGAACTTGACGAGATCGAGAGCAAATTATCGGCCTTGAGCGATACCGCGCGGATGTCTTTCATCAGCAATAAACTTGACTATGCCCGCAAATATCAGCGCAATGCACCCTATACGGACTTTGCCGCTCTTGACACTGTCGGGACTCAGCGCAAGCTGTCTGATTTCATGTCGGACGGCCGATATGTCATGATTGACTTCTGGGCTTCGTGGTGCGGTCCGTGCCGTCTTTCTATCCCTCATGTGCGCGAGCTTCATGAGAAATATGGCGACCGCCTTGAAATCCTTGCCGTGTCTGTCGATAGCGCTGAAAAGCCCTGGCGCAAAGCTATGGAGCAGGAACAGATGACATGGACGCAGCTCTGGCTCCCCAAGGATATGGTGGCACCCGTGCAGAATGCCTATCAGCTGGGTGGAATTCCCTACATGCTGATTGTAAACCCTGCCGGCCAGCTGATCTATGCCGGCCATGACCCCGATGAGGTCAGTGAAATCCTTGAAAAGGAACTTTAAACCGCTTCTTAAACCGCTGACATACTTTACATATTTTTGACGTCTATGGACTATTGGGGTCCTGGAGCCGGAAATCTGCCGGCTTCAGGACTCTCTTTTTTCCCGGCGACCTCTGAATATGGATGATGGATTTCATAAAACAGATTGATTTTTTAAATTCGTGTGATATCAAATCAATTCTGTTATCTGACATTCTTCTAATCCATCAATCACATGTTACCATCCACTTGTTCTAAAGTCAGCCTGCGTTTACGTCCTGCAAAAGACGGCCGCAGGTCACTTTATCTGGATTATTATCCGCCCGTCCGTAATCCGCGCACCATGAAACTCTCGCGGCGTGAGGGCCTTGGCTTTTTCATCTATGCCGTGCCCAAGGACCGCCAGCAGAAAGACTATAACGAAGCGATGCTGATGAGGGCCGAGATCATACGCTGCCGGCGTCAGGAGGCGGTCATCAATCAGGAGTTCGGCTTTCTTGACCGCGGACAGCAGAATGCCGATTTTATGGAGTATTTCGAGTCGCAGGTAAGAGCCAGGCCACAGAAGTGGAAGATGGTGTTCAAGCATTTCAGCCGTTTTGTAGGCGGCCAATGCACATTCGGCGACCTTTCGGTGGTGCTCTGCCGTAAATTCCGTGACTATCTGCTGAAAGCAGACCAGTTGCGGCACTCTCATCTGAAACTTACACGTAATTCCGCAGCAAGATATTTCTCGTCGTTCCGCGGCCTGCTGAGAATGGCCTATCGTGAGAGACTGATCAGGGATGACATCAACCTCTGTCTTGATGCTATCGTCATGGAGGAGGTGAAGAAAAATTTTCTTACTGTTGATGAAGTCAAGACTTTGGCCGCGACTCCGTGTGAGATTCCGGTGCTTAAGTCGGCCTCACTTTTTGCGATACTGACCGGTCTGCGCATAAGTGACATAATAGGTTTGCGCTGGGAAGATATCCGCACTGATTCTCTCGGTGAGCCGGCCATGTTTATCCGCATAAAAAAGACCCGCAGGGAGTCTGTCCATCCGCTCAGCCGGCAGATGCTCGACCTGTGCGGGCAGCGTGGGCGCGGACAGGTGTTCAAGGGGCTGAAACGCTCCATGATCCAGCACCCGCTGCGCAAATGGCTCATTGCGGCAGGAATCACCAAGCGCATAACCTTTCACCGTTTCCGCGACACGTTTGCAACTTTGCAACTGGCGGCCGGAACAGATATCTACACAGTCAGCAAGATGCTTGATCATTCGAGCGTGGCCACAACCCAGATCTACACCCGTGTTCTGGACTCGACCAAACGTCAGACTCTTGAGCGGATAAAACTTGAATAGCTGTTATTAAGCAACCCCTAAGAGTAAAAACACTCTAAAAGCCGGACCGGCTGACCTTGGCGGGTGGTAAAGCCTGCCTCAGTCAGCCGGTCTGATATCAGTCAGCGGTCGGTTGGCCCGCCTGCCGGACAGCATTTCTTATTTCAGATGCGCTTTATCGGTTTGAGTACATGTCCTCGTAGTAGCGCTGGTAGTCACCGGAGGTTATGTGGTCCATCCAGGCCTGGTTGTCAAGATACCAGCGGACGGTTTTCTCGATGCCTTCCTCGAACTGGAGCGAGGGTTCCCAGCCGAGCTCGCGCTGGAGCTTGCGGGAGTCGATGGCATAGCGCATGTCGTGGCCGAGACGGTCGGTGACGTAGGTGATGAGGCTGTCGGAGTGTCCTTCGGGGTTGCCGAGCAGACGGTCTACGGTGCGGATGATGACTCTGATCAGGTCGATGTTTTTCCACTCGTTGAAGCCCCCGATGTTGTAGGTGTCGGCGATTTTGCCTTTGTGGAAGATCAGGTCGATGGCGCGGGCGTGGTCTTCGACAAAGAGCCAGTCGCGGACGTTTTCTCCCTTGCCGTAGACCGGCAGGGGCTTGCGGTGGCGGATGTTGTTGATGAAGAGCGGTATTAGCTTTTCGGGGAACTGGTAGGGGCCGTAGTTGTTGGAGCAGTTCGTGACGAGTGTCGGCATTCCGTAGGTATCATGGTAGGCGCGCACAAAGTGGTCGCTCGATGCCTTGGAGGCCGAATAGGGTGAGTGGGGGTTGTATTTGGTCGTTTCAAGGAAGAATTCCCGGCCGTAGGCGTGGTGGTGTTCGGTCGACGAGGCGGTGGTGGTGAAGGGCGATTCGATGCCTTGCGGATCGGTCAGTTCGAGCGCGCCGTAGACTTCATCGGTGGAGATGTGGTAGAAGAGTTTGCCTTCGTATTTTTCAGGAAGTGATTCCCAGTATTCTTTGGCTGCCTGGAGCAGCGAGAGGGTACCCATCACGTTTGTGCGGGCGAAGGTGAAGGGGTCTTTGATCGAGCGGTCCACGTGGCTTTCGGCGGCGAGGTGTATGATGCCGTCGATATGGTTTTCAGTGATTATGCGGCGCATTTCGTCAAGATCGGCTATGTCGGCCTTGACGAAACTGTAGTTCGGCCGGTCTTCGATATCCTTGAGGTTGGCGAGGTTGCCGGCATAGGTAAGTTTGTCGAGGTTGACAATGTGGTAGTCCGGATATTTGTTGACGAAAAGCCGGACCACGTGCGATCCGATGAATCCGGCTCCGCCGGTGATGAGTATGTTACGCTTCATTTCAATTTCTGATTATAATTAATTTTATCATCATCTTTGTCATGATAAATTCCTTCGGTTTTGACTGTTGTGCTGATTTCGTTTGTGATAAGGGAGTATGGCTTACAGTCCACCGGCCCATGAATTATAGTATCAGCACCTATTACACAGTTTTCCGGTATAGTTGCGTTTTTATATAATTTGCAGTTGTTCGCCACCCATGTATTGCTCCCGACGGAGATGCTCCCGTAGCCTTTCGAATATCTCTTCTGATCTGTATATTTTAACTTATGAAAATCGGTGTCGGTCATCATGCAGTCCCAGCCTACAAGAACATCGTCATTCAATTTGATTGAATGATAGCATGCTATCTTCAGACTTGAGGTCACAATAACTTTCTTGCCGAATTCAAGCACACCGGTCTCACCTACGGAAATGGCTGAAGCATTTCCGACAGTCAGATATCCGTTGAAAACAATCTTTCCTCTGTTCTCAAGACTTATTCCTGAGTCAGGATATAAGGAAACATTGTTCACTCCGAATTTGACCAGACCGAATCTGACAGGACAGTTGAAAATGAACTTTCCGCTGCAATTTCCCAATCTGGCCTTGCGTAATAGAATAGGAATCCTGGCAGCCTGGCTAAAAGGGAGATGACGGAAATTGAAAATAACTGACGGTATGATAGCCCGTATTATCCATCTGTTATGCCACAGCTTACCTAATGCGCCCATTATTTGAGGTTGTTGATACAGATTTTCAGTGAGTCGGTCCAGTAGGGGATTTCCAGACCGAAGGTTTTCTTGAATTT